>JAVVUK010000141.1:0-1702 GCA_036653215.1 Rikenellaceae bacterium | reverse complement strand
CTACAATTTGCGGATCTTCAGGGATGTGTATTTCTACTCCTAAAGTGTGTCTTAAAAGAGCTACCATTCCTTTATTTAGTGCTACTCCTCCCACAAAAACGATGTCGCTTTCTATGCCTACTTTCTTCATCTGACCAATAGAACGGTTTACAACCGATTGCATTATTCCCTTTGCAAGAGATGTCCTACTTACACCTTTTGCTGTTAGAGAAACGACCTCACTTTCGGCAAAGACGGTGCACATATTATTTATCTTTTCAGGCTCACCCTCTTGAAACGCCTTATCTCCAAACTCATCTAATGACAATCCTAAAGCCATTGCCATTATTTCAAGGAAACGTCCTGTGCCAGCAGCACAACGATCGTTCATCTCAAAACGTCGTATTTTCCCTCTCTCATCAAGAGAAATAGCCTTTGTGTCCTGTCCTCCGATGTCTAAGATGGTGCGAGTTGACGGATATAGATGGTGTGATCCTGTGGCAAATGCTGTTATCTCACTCACTACCTTAGAATTATGTCGTTCTGCAAATAAGTGACGGCCATATCCTGTTGCCATTATGTTGTCAAATTCAACCCCTCCAATTAGCTCATCACATTTTTCAAGCACGTTAAAGCTATTTTCGCTTTTTCGAGACATTATAATTTTACCATCTTCTATAAGGACGAGCTTTACTGTTCGTGAGCCTATGTCTATACCTGCGCTAACCATTTAGCGTCTCACTCTTTCTATAAAAGCCTCGACACGTGTCTTTAATTGTCCCATATCTTCTTGGCTATAATCAGTCTCTAAAGTGAGTGTTGCGACACCTGCTTTTTCGAGTTCTTTCTCAACGGAGATAGACTCATGGCAATATGGTTGGCAGAATTGAAGTGAATATTGTATTACTCCGTCAGCCTTATACTCTTTAACCATGTTCTTAATATGTTCAAGACGGCTCTCGTTAGGGGTAAATACAGCACAGTCAATTTTAAGATAACGATCAACTATATTGTCAATTAAAGAGTTTATTGTCAAGCCATTGTCGGAAGTAAATTCTTGTGAGCCTCTTTCGCCGGTACACATCTCTTCTCCTATTATTATAGCTCCTGAAGTTTCTACTACGTGTGGTACTTTCCAGTTAGGAACAGCCATAGGGCATCCTGACATTATAAGTCTTGGGGTTTCTTTTGGAGCAACAAAGCAATTTTCTTTAATTCGAACTTCCAACTCGTCACAAAGAGAGTTTATGGCAGAGGTAAATCTCTCTGGGTCGTCAAAGAAGAATATCTGATTTGCCGCTAATATGTCTAATCCTGATATTGGAGCCGCATCTGCTGCACGCAATGCCGATAGACGCTTCATGGCTTTACGTTTGGCGTTAACAAGCTCTATTCCTCTTCTTAGGCTCTCTGCGGTTATCTTATTACCTGTTATCTCTTCAAGTTTATTGGCAAAACGTACATATTCTTCTTTTAGAAGTGCACGCCCGGCTTTAGATTTCACTTGAGGAAGATCCATTACATAAAGATTGTCTTTTATCTTCGAAAAAGCTTCATATGCTTTTTTCTTGCCGTCACAAGTATTCTCCCCAACGATAAGGTCTGTCACCTCTGTAAAAGGGCATACTTTGGCAAGTTTAAATCCGAAAGCCGATTTTATTAGGGCGCAAGTGTTGCGTGGTACATATTCCTCTGCTGCGTCAAAAGCAACTTCGGCACCCGA
>JAVVUK010000140.1:0-1907 GCA_036653215.1 Rikenellaceae bacterium | reverse complement strand
TTATCCAACCAATAAACATCTATTTTTTCTGAACCTTGCTCTTCTTATTATATATACAGCGACAAATATCAGCACCAAAATATTAAAAAAGTCACCTACCCTATGCTTCATACATCACGACTATCAAAATCAATGCAAAAAAAGAGCCCACATAATTGTGAGCTCTTTATAATTAAGGTAATGATTAGTTATTCCAATTTGGTGTTTCTTGTTTTAGAAGGTTACGCACAAAGAAATCACGGCGTTTACGTTCTCCATATTTCTCCCCTTCGGTATGTCTAACACCAGGAAGAATGACAAATTCAAATTCTTTGTCTGCTTCTATAAGTTTGTCTATCACTTGCATTGTAGAACTTGGATCTACGTTGTCGTCTATCTCACCTAAGATAAGCATAAGCTTGCCTTTTAAATTTGCAGCGTGCACACTTGATGATGAAGCGTCATAATGATCTCCTACTTCACCCATCCACTGCTCGTTCCACCATATTTTATCCATTCTGTTATCGTAACAGCCACAAGAAGCAGCACCCACTTTATAAAAGTCTCCAAAGAATAGAAGTGCCGACATTGTGCTTTGACCACCTGCTGAAAATCCATATACTGCGACATTAGAAATATCCATTTCCGGATATTTTGCTGCTGCGGCTTTCATCCATGCTATACGATCCGGGAAACCAGAATCTTTAAGATTTTTCCAACACACATCGTGAAATGCTTTTGAACGGTTGTTTGTACCCATGCCGTCTATCTGAACCACAATAAAACCAAGTTCGCAAAGAGTAGCATAATCTTGGACACCGAATGTTTTAGGGACAAATGAGTTATGAGGACCAGCGTATATGTTTTCTATGACAGGATATTTCTTTGAAGGATCGAAGTTTGTAGGTCTAAGTATTATACCGTATATGTCGGTCACCCCGTCACGACCCTTTGCAACAAAAGGCTCTGGCATACGATATCCGTCTGCAAGCATAGCACTTATATCGGCTTTATTTACCTCCATAAGGACTTTTCCATTTTTAGCATCACGCAACACCGTAACAGGAGCTTGGTCGACACGTGAATATGTATCTATAAGATATTTGTTATCTGGAGAAAGGTATCCGCTATGGTAACCATTTTCAGGAGTTAGAGCGACAATTTTGCCACTGTCCATATTTAGAGAATAATATTTTATGAGATAAGGATCTTCACCTTTATCTACTCCTAATCCTCGCAATATGATTGTGCGTGTTGCAAGATCTACATTTTCGATACTACGAACAACCCATTCACCTTTTGTTACTTGACGTGAAGCACCTGTGTTATAGTCGTATATATAGAGATGTCTCCAACCGTCACGTTCAGAAAGCCAAAGCACCTCTCCACTATCTTCAAGGAATTTGATGTATACACGTTGATGATCTATAAAGGTATTGCTTGTCTCGTTTATAAGTTCCTTAGACTCCCCTGTTGCAGCATCAACCTTATATACTATATATTGACTGTGTCCACGTTTGTTATATGTAAAGGTAAAGCTCTTACTATCTTTTCTCCATGAGATATTGTTATTGACCCAATATTGATAAAATTGTTTATCGGGATCTGCCATTTTTACAGGCATCTGCTTGCCACTCTCAACATCAAAAAGCACTGGACGCACAACAGGAACGGCATCACCAGGTTTTGCATAGTCAAAAGTATGATATATAGGTTCAAGTTGATCTTTAGGACTCGACTCTACAAGAGTTATCTGACGTTCTTTTACAGGACGATAAAGACTTGATACTATTTTCTTTGAGTCTGGAGACCAAAATATTCTTGATGAATAATATTCTGTTGGTGAACCATCGTTGCTTAGACGTGTAACTTTGCCTGATTCCTTCTCACGGACAAAAAGATCACCTTCAGATATAAACGCTTCTTTT
>JAVVUK010000139.1:0-1967 GCA_036653215.1 Rikenellaceae bacterium | reverse complement strand
TTATTAGATATTGGCAATTCTATGAGATTGCTAATAAATTTTTCATCTGTACTTGCTAAACTACCGACTCCTGGTGTAAGTGCTTATGCAACTTCAAAGGCAGCTTTAGAAGGTCTTACGAAGACAATAGCGGTAGAGAATGGGGCGTTAGGAATAACAGCAAATACTATATCTTTAGGATATGCTGAAATTGGAATGGGAATAAACGATGTAAGTGAAAAACATCGAGAGAAGATGCTTGAAAGAATACCCGTTGGACGTTTTTGTAGTCCGGAGGAGATATATGAAGCAATATTATTTATAATAAAAAATTCATACATCAATGGCGCATCAATAGACCTTAACGGTGGAATTTTATAATAAAATTTAATAATCAATATTATGACAACACAAGAAATCACAGAAAAGTTGACATCGATTTTTCGTAAGACATTTAGTGCGCCAACATTGGTGATAACAAACGAGATGACGGCTGCCGATGTCGAAAAATGGGATTCTTTATCTCATATGTTAATGATCACAGATGTGGAAGAGGCCTTTGGCGTTAAGTTTAAGTTACGTGACCTTAATAAAATGAAAAGCGTAGGTGACTTGTTGACGCTTATAGAAACAAAACTTTCAGAAAAATAAAAAATGGTTTTCACCTCTTTTAATTTTCTACTATGGATTGTTGCCATAGTAGTGATATACTATATCATACCACATAAATATAGATATGCTTTCTTGCTTTTGGCAAGTTATGTTTTCTATATAAATATGAAACCCATATACGCTTTGTTGCTACTTGCGGTGAGTGTTACGACATATCTATGTGGGCGTTGGATCTCCGGAGCAAAGAGCGATAAGAAAAGAAGTAATGCGACAACGATGTCTATAATATTGGTTTTGCTGCCACTCTTTTTCTTTAAATATTTTAATGCCTTAAATGAATTTTTAATATTTCTACTCGATAAAGTTGGTGTAGAAGTTAGTTATACGATGCCCTCTTTCATGTTACCGATAGGGATCTCTTTTTATACTTTTATGGCTTTGGGCTATCTTGTAGATGTAAATAACGAAGATATAGAGGTTGAAAACAACTTTGGTATATTAGCACTATTCATCTCGTTTTTCCCTCTTGTTTTGTCTGGTCCTATTGAAAGAGCCCCACATATGTTACCTCAATTTAAGAAGAAAATCTCTTTTAATGAAGAAACTTTTGTCAAAGGTTTAAAATTGATGTTATGGGGGTATTTTATGAAGTTATGTGTTGCCGATAACCTCGCTATGTATATAAATGATGCAATGGCGAATATTGATGTGAGTAGTGGTAAGACTTTACTTTTTGCGAGTCTTCTTTATCCATTTCAGGTATATGGCGACTTGGGTGGGTATTCTCTAATAGCAATAGGGGTGGCTGCTCTTTTGGGATTTAATGTAAATCCGAACTTTAATCGTCCATTCTTCTCAACATCGATGTCTGAATTTTGGCGTAGGTGGCATATGTCTCTTATAAAATGGTTAACAGACTATATCTATACACCGATCTCTTTTAGTTTAAGACGATATAAGGTGTGGGGCATAGCTTATGCTTTGATGCTTACTTTTATAATATCAGGTCTTTGGCATGGAGCGACCGTTATGTTCGTTGTGTGGGGTGTTATGCAAGGCGTTTTCTTGAGTATCGATGCTTTTACGCAAAATGGCAGAGCGAAAATCGAAGGTAAATTTAAATTGACAAACAATCGTTTATATATGGCGTTAACCATGATTTTTGTCTATTTGCTATTTGCTTTTTCACAAATATTTGGTAATGCTTCTTCTTTAGGAGATGCTGGTCGTATTGTTTCCAAGATAATATCATTTGAAGGGGCGCTTCTATTTGATAAGACAGCTCTTTTATATATATTAATAGGTGTTATTGTCTTATTCTTTAAGGATTTTAGAGATGAGTTTTTCCCTAAGAGATGGCTTCTTTTTGAGAATAA
>JAVVUK010000138.1:0-2042 GCA_036653215.1 Rikenellaceae bacterium | reverse complement strand
CGAAAGGAGTGCCGTTGTAGCTTGAGGAAGACGTGATGACATGATTATAACATCGTTTACGCCGCCAATTTCAGCATTTCCAAAAACAGTATCTACAACATCAGACATCGGAATATTTACAGATCCACAAAGCAGATTGACAACAAAGAGAAGCATCAATACTATAAATACTCCAATAAAAATAAGTGTATTACTTCTCATTTTCAGATAGGTTTTTATAATAGACCATAGGCACGTCTACAAAAAGAGAAGGGTGTAATATTTTCACGATATCACGCAACTCCATTTCCGGTTGTAGCGAGATTGTACCATAGTAGTCTACCTTTGCCGTATTACAAGCAAAGATACGTTTGTTTTTAAACGCTGCAAACGAAGCATATTGAGGATATTCAGCCTTTAACATATCATAAGTCATGTCACACTCTGTGTTAAAATAGCGGAAAAGCCATATATCGGCATCATGCGCCTTAGAATAAACCTCTTCAAAAGAAAGAGACAGAGAACCTGCTCCCTCACTATCTTTCCATGGATAGAAAGCCCCAGCATCGTTATATAAATTTACAGCATAACTTCCACCACATGGCACATACCACACTTGACCATAACGTTTCTCCACAAGAAGTTTAGGTTTTGAGGTAATGGTATCTACCTTTTTAAGTATGTTTTTATAGCTATCTTTAACAACCGTGAAAATAGAGTCTGCCTTCTGTTGTTTCCCTAAAAACTCAGCATAAAACTTAATCCACTCACAACGTCCCAAAGGAGTATATTCCATATACGAAGCAACTTCAGCAATAGGGATACCGGCCTTTCCCAACACGCCATAATCCTCTCCATTAAATGGAGCCGCAAATATAAGATCGGGCTTTAATACCACTAACTTCTCAACAGCCATTTTATTTACAGAGCCCAGATCGACAATCTTACCCTCAGTAACACGTTTTACCACAGAGGCATTTGTTATATATTTGGCTTCTGAACATCCCACGACAGAACCTAAAACACCGAGCTTCTCAACGATAGCCACATCGATAGAAGAAGAGGCAACGATACGTTTTACAGGAGTACGGACCAAAAGCCCCTCAGGCAAAGAGTCGGGAAGAGCCTTATCTTTATCGACAAGTATATATCGTTGTAGAATTTTTGTCGTGTCCCACGGATTTACAACTTCGACAACTCTATAACCATCTTTATAATTTATGGTAAACCACTTTGCATATTCAGCACGTGGAGCATTCGACACCACCCCACCACCACGCTTTGAACCACATGAGACAAGAAGGACGATAAAAATCAGTGAAATTATTTTCTTCATAGCTCACAAAGATAAAGAAAGTTTCTTATATTTGTATAAACATTAATTACTATACAAAAATGAAAAAAACACAGATATACATTAATGAGAACAAGGATAAATTTTTAACCGAGCTTTTTGAGCTTCTTCGTATTCCTTCTATCAGTGCTGAGAGTGCCCACAAAGGGGATATGGTGCTTTGTGCAAATAAGATAAAAGAAAATCTTCTTAGTTCGGGAGCCGACAAAGCAACTGTCTACCCTACTGCGGGAGCTCCTGTGGTTTACGGAGAAAAGACAATAGATGCTAAATTGCCTACCATACTTATATATGGTCACTATGACGTAATGCCCGTTGAGCCGATAGAGCTATGGAAGACAGATCCTTTTGAACCTCAAATATGTGATGGTAAAATCTTTGGGCGTGGTGCAGACGACGACAAAGGACAGTCGTTCATGCTTATCAAAGCCTTTGAGGCTATGACAAAGACTGGTGAATTATGTTGTAACGTTAAATTTATGATTGAGGGTGAGGAGGAGATAGGATCTACAAACCTTGCCATTTGGTGTGAAGCTAACAAAGAGATGCTTAAGGCAGACATAATTCTCATTGCCGACACAAGTATGCTTGGCAGTGACACCCCATCTGTAACGTGTGGGCTTCGTGGACTTACATATATGGAAGTTAAAGTAACAGGACCTAACGTAGACCTACACTCTGGGCTTTATGGCGGAGCTGTGGCAAACCC
>JAVVUK010000137.1:0-2080 GCA_036653215.1 Rikenellaceae bacterium | reverse complement strand
AAGCTATTGCCATATACTATCATAATGTCTCTTTTGGGATTACTCATGAATGTGATTATGTTCCGTACCATAGGAATACCGCTGAATGGATCGGCGTGGATGATAGCCATAGGAATGTTATTGTTCGTATTAGCATACCAAGCAATGGGAGTTGTGATAATAACAATTTTGGCAAATTTAAGACTTTCTCTAAGCATCGGAGCAGGGTATTCTGTATTAGCATTTACCTTTTCTGGTCTCACCTTTCCTGCTATTGCTATGGGAGAGTTACCTCGTATATTAACACATATATTTCCGTTTACCCCTTATGTAAATCTATTTATAGATCAAGCGATGAGAGGTGCTCCGGTGTATGTATCACTTCACTATTTACTCATTTTACTCTTCTTTATTGCCTTGCCTATAACATTACTAACGAGGCTAAAGAAAATCTCATTAGACAGTAAATTTAGCGGAAAATTATAATGAAGCACTTAAATAACTTTATCGATGTTTTAAAGTCGGAGTTGAAATTTATGATTCACGACAGTGGCGTAATGCTTATTATGCTTGGTGCGATATTTATATATTCGACATTATATTCTCTTGCCTACCACAATCAAATATTAAACTCATTACCTATTGCCGTCATAGACAATTCACATAGCGGTGCTTCAAGGGCATTTATACGTGCTTTTGACGCTTCACCTAATGTAGATGTGCTCTATTCCCCCTCAGATATGGAAAGTGCTAAAAAGCTCTTTTTTGAACGTAAGGTATATGGGGTTATGATGATCCCTGAAAATTTTGAGGTAAACATAGCAAGTAACAAACAAGCTAAAGTTGCTTTATATGCAGATGCCAGTTATTTCTTGATGTATAAACAGACATTCATAGCCTTCACATCTACTCTTATGGATAGTAATGTAAAGTTGGAAGTTTCTCGTTTCATGTCCTCTGGTATGTCTAAACATGAAGCAACAGCAATAGCTGAACCTGTGGCTGTAAACACACAAGTATTATTTAACCATATTGGAGGATACGCCACTTTCGTGATGCCTGCTATAATGTTACTCATCTTGCAACAAACTCTACTCTTAGGTATCGGCATAATAGGAGGTACACAAAGGGAACAGAAGCTATATGTAAATTTTAAAGACGAGCAAAACAAGCCTTTTTCAACTTTAGAGGTCCTTTTAGGTAAGTTGTCCGCTTATTTCATATTCTCGGTTTTAATATGTTTAGCTGTCTTTGGAACTTATTACAAAATTTTGGGTTATCCTGTAAGGAGTGAAGATTTGCAGACCTTGCTTTTCTTTGTTCCATATATCCTTAGCTGTTCTCTCTTGGGTATTGCTATATCCACGACTTTCCGCTATCGTGAAACAGCTATCATAGTACTCGTTGCGTGGTCTCTTCCTTTTTTACTAATCAGTGGGGTCTCGTTTCCAAAAGAGGGTATACCATCATTTATATATAACTTAGGACAACTTCTACCATCGTCAAGTGCGATAAATGGATTTAACCGTATTCATGTCATGGGTGCTTCATTACAAGATATAGCTCACGAATATAATGTAATGTGGTTTTTAACAATCATCTATTTTATATTCTCTTATATAGGATTGAAAATAAGGCTAAAACGAGAATTTATGATAGATAAAAAATAGCTTCTCGTTTTTTTGCGGTGGTTATCTATATCCTTGTTTACATCCTTATTAAAGAAACAATATTCCAAATGTTTGCGACATTGTTAATTTTTCAATTCCGGGTGGTGATAACGCCCTTTGGTTTGAGTTACTTTGCCCCATTCGATGGCTTGCACAGGGCAGCGGTGGATGCAGGCGGTGCATTGCACACAGGTATTACCCCAAGTTGGTTTGCCGTCAATCATTGTGATGGTGTTCGTGGGACAGATCTGTTCGCAGAGTCCACACGATATACACTTGTCGGTAGCGTGAAATGAGGTTTTGCCAATTGTGAAACGCACAAATGCAGAGTATAACAGCGTGCTTTTTACCGCAGGGAAAGCCGTGTAGTGATAGAGTTCTTTGGGGCACTGCTGGTGTTTAATCGCCTCCACCACTTTGGCAATAGCAGT
>JAVVUK010000136.1:0-2126 GCA_036653215.1 Rikenellaceae bacterium | reverse complement strand
CACGACAGCAGACCTTCGAGTTTATACGTTAGGTATGTCTCACATGATCGGAACAGCACCACTGGTAATTATCCAGAATGGAAAAAAGTAACTGAAAACAATAAAAATAGGATTAAGTCAATAGACTTAATCCTATTTTTATTAAACCACACAGCATTCTATATTTTAATATATTCTTTAAATGAAAATTTTAAATCCCCCTCATATTGAGCTTGGCTCGATTTTTCTTGCCACTGGGAGTAATCTATACCTACGAAAAACGTATCGGCTTCATATTCTCTATCTACAACTGTAAGATATAACTTTGTAGCAAGAGGCATAGTTTGACGATATATCTCACCGCCACCAATAACAAAGACTTCACCATCATTTTTCACGGCTTCAAGCACCTCCTCCAAAGAATGGAACACTTCTATGCCATCCATACAAAACTCCTTTTGAGAAGAGATAACTACATTACGCCTACCTGGCAACGGACGACCAATCGATTCGAAAGTCTTACGTCCCATGATGATGGTATGACCTGTTGTTATGGCTTTAAAATGTTTAAGATCGGCTTTGAGATGCCACAGCAGATCGTTGTCTTTACCAATCGCTCCGTTTGAGGCTATTGCCACTATTATTGATATGTTTGTCATATTGCTATTGGAGCTTTAATTGTAGGGTAAGGGTTATAATTTTCTAATTTAAAATCTTCATATTTAAAGCTAAATATATCTTTAACATCTTGATTTATAGTCATTGTAGGGAGAATACGTGGGACACGAGAGAGTTGTTCATCTACCTGGTCCATATGATTTAAATATAGGTGTGCATCTCCTAACGTATGGACAAAATCACCAACCTTAAGACCTGTAACTTGTGCTATCATCATCGTTAATAAAGCATAAGAGGCAATATTAAAAGGAACTCCTAAAAACACATCGGCACTACGTTGGTATAGCTGGCACGACAATTTCCCATCGGCAACATAAAACTGAAACATAGCATGACAAGGAGGAAGAGCCATTTTATCAATCTCCGCAACATTCCATGCAGAGACTATCATACGTCGAGAGTCTGGATTTGTCTTTATGGTATGGATAAGTTCTTTTATCTGATCGACAACAACACCGTCGGCACCATGCCATGAACGCCATTGATAGCCATATATATTTCCTAAATCACCATTTTCATCAGCCCATTCATCCCAAATTGTAACGCCGTTTTTATGTAGGTATTCTACATTTGTATCACCGACCAAGAACCACAATAGTTCGTGTATTATAGATTTTAGATGTAGCTTTTTTGTGGTAAGCATAGGAAAGCCTTTGCTTAGGTCAAAGCGCATTTGGTATCCGAAAATACTACGTGTGCCCGTTCCTGTGCGATCTCCTTTTATTACGCCATTGCTTTTTATATCTTTTAGCAAGTCTAAATATTGTTGCATCTTTTGATTTTTTATCTTATGCAAAGGTATAAAAAATGATGATATATAAAACACGTTTATATATCATCATTTAAAAAAAGGAGCATCTATATCTCGTCTGAACCGTTTTTGGTATCGAAACGCTGTGTCACATTGCCCTCAGCATCTAAGAGAACTTTACATACCGTCTTAGCAACATCATTACCGTCTTTATTTTTGCCTATTGTATATTCAACTTTATCGCCTTCTTTAAGCTCTGAAAATCCACCAAGCACATCTAAGTAATGGAAGAATAAATTATTATTCGGATGTTTCACAAAGCCATAGCCACTCTTTAATATGAGCACTTCACCGATATGTTTACTACCCTCTTCCAAAAGTTCTTCTTCTTCAGCAACTTCGTTATTTATAAATTCAGAACCTCCAGAAACATCATATATAGGATTTGTACGTGTGATTATAACGCCCTCAACAATCTCGTCTTTATTTTTAAGCCCTTCTGTAATTATCTCTTCCATAGGAAGATATAACAAAGACTCTTTTATTAATTCGTTTGCCGTAGTGCCAACACGATAATTTGGTTCGTCTGGTTTATGATCAAAGTTCCAACTTACCAGAACTACAGTTATACCCAACGACTTCAATCCCCTAAGCAAAGGGATATAGGAACTGTCGGACGATATTATAGCAACGACATCTAAATTGTTTTGTATAGCAG
>JAVVUK010000135.1:0-2228 GCA_036653215.1 Rikenellaceae bacterium | reverse complement strand
GGATTGTCCCTTCTCATGCTGTATCCTATTTCGATGGCTTTTGGGCGTGGGACTCTTGGAAACACGCTGCTGCTGTTGCTTATATAGAACCAGAACTTGCTAAAAATCAAATACGTACGATGTTCGATTATCAACAACCAAATGGTATGGTTATCGATTGTATATATGTAGACTCACTGGAAAATAATGCACGTGACACTAAGTCGTCGCTTGCTACATGGGCTGTGCAAGAGGTGTTTAACCAAACTCAAGATACAGCATTTGTGCGTGAGATGTTCCCAAAACTTCTTAAGTACTACAAATGGTGGTTTAAAGACAGAGATAGAGATGGAAATTCGATATGCGAATTTGGCTCTACTGATGGTACCGTTGAGGCTGCTGCTTGGGAGAGTGGTATGGATAACGCTGTTCGTTTTGATAATGTCGAGATGTATAAGGTTAATGATAACGCTTGGGTCTTTGGACAAGAGTCAGTTGACTTAAATGGCTTCCTTAATTTTGAACGTCAAGGGTTGTTAGACTTAGCTCAACTTATTGGTGAGCCTTTAGAATTGCAAGATAATGCTGCTATCATCCAAAATTACTTCTATGATAAGAAGAGCGGTTTCTTTTATGATAAAGATGTTAAGAGTGGTAAGCTTATGACAGAAGTTCAAGGTCCTGAGGCTTGGATACCACTATGGAGCAAGGCTGCTACTGAGGAACAAGCTGCTGGGGTTCTTAAGATGATACAAGATACTACTAAGTTCTCTACATATATTCCATTCCCTACTTGTGCACGTGATGCTAAAGGGTTTAACCCTCGTGGCTATTGGAGAGGTGCTGTATGGCTTGACCAAGCGTGGTTTGCTATTCATGGACTTCGCAATTATGGTTATAGCGACATAGCTGATATGTACACAGAGCAGATATTTACACGACCTGAAGGTCTTTCTACTGATGGTCCTATATATGAAAACTATGAGCCTTTAGCTGGTAAGAAAGCAAAAGCACCACATTTTAGTTGGTCTGCTGCCCACCTCCTAATGCTTTATAAAGAATATAAGACTAAGTAAAGCGATAACTCAAAAAGAGCTGCACTTCCCTTTTGGAAGTGCAGCTCTTTTTCTATTCAGAAGCTGTTGTTATGTCTTGAACTTTATTTTAAAGCTTCTTTTATAGCCTCTACTACATTTTCTATTGTAGCTTCGCTTATAAGACGTTTCCCTACCATGACAAAAGGAGCACGAGGTCCATTTTCATCTATGTTACTGCATTCGGGAAATCCGGCAACGCCACGTATTTCAATTTTATCAAGTAGTTCTTCTGGAATATGTTCGTCAATGGATTGTAATTCGGAACCTCCCATAACATAACATAATGTGCATGTACAAATCTTTACTTCTAACATAAGGCTGGTTTATAAGGTGTGTATATCTATACTTAAATTTATTTTTTAATTCCTCCAAAGGTATAAACATTTTTCCAATAAAGAACAATTTTGATTAAATAAATTTCATCGTTACCTCTTTCATGAATTTCTCTCTTAGCTCATGCGCTATGTCTTTAACAACATTACGACGAAGAGCCAATTCAACAGGAATATTTGGATTTTGGTGCATCGTGTTTATTTTCATCCCTACCACAAATTCTATAATGTCGTGTTCTAACAAAGAATGTATGATCTCAATATCGGGGCTTGTGCCTTTAAAAACGCCATCTTTGGTCTCCATAAGTCGCTCTTTCACCTTGCCGAGAGTTAATACTCCTTCGGTAACTAAAGAGATGCCTTTAATTTCAGATTTGGAGGGGACTCCAGTGTTCCTTTTTTGTAAAACTACATTTATTTCACGGTTCAATTCACGAGCTATTATTGATGCTGTTGTCCCTCCACTTAATATAACATCGCCATCATAGTCGTTTACTATTTGTGCTAATTTGGGGTCGTCTGCTTGGTTATATGGAGGTCCTGTGCAGACAAGGACTTTACGAGGATGTCTTATATATATCGCAGATGTGCTGATGTCTTTCTTTGGGGCAAAAAGCTCGTTCCCTAAAGCCTTTTTTATAAGTTTATCTGTTATGAAACGTGCTGATATGTTGGTGTTTATGCAATTTTGTAGGAAAAGTGCTATTTGTTTATTAGACCATCCTTCAGGCATACGTAATGATCCACGTCCCGATTCTAAAACACCATTTGAGAAAGATACTATAAGGTACTTCTCATCGGCTTTAAATTCGCATTTGTT
>JAVVUK010000134.1:0-2362 GCA_036653215.1 Rikenellaceae bacterium | reverse complement strand
GTTTGCGTAAAATATAGATGCGGCATCAAAGATGTAAGATCCGTACAATATCTCACCGATGTCTCCAAAACCAATTGCTCCAATGTCTTTTATGTTATATAGATAAAAGACGACTCTGATTAACCCAAATATTAGAAATAGAATTACAATTCTTAGGGTTAGAGCGACTACAGAGTTAAAATAGAATTTTTTTATTTTCATTGTTGTTAAATGGATTTCCAAAGATAAGTAATAAAGTGATATAAAACAACGTCTAATAAATTGTTTATACATTACTTATTAAAAGAAATAGGTTATAATGATTATTATTTGTACTTTTGGGGAACGTTATAATTTCAAATAAATTATTTATTGATGAAAATACTCTTATATCCTATTACCATATTATTTAGTATTGTGCTATATATAAGGCACAAACTATACGATATGGGTGTATTTAAGAGTAAAAGTTTTGGTGTTCCTATAATCTGTGTGGGTAATTTGCGTGTCGGAGGAACGGGGAAAACGCCATTGACGGACTTTTTAGTTAAGAAGTTAAAAAATAATTATAAAATAGCGATCCTTTCACGAGGGTATATGCGTAAGACAAAAGGTTTTTTTATTGTAGACAACGCCTCAACGTCTTATGAGGTGGGAGACGAGCCGAAACTTCTTAAGATGCTCAATGACGATGTGATGGTTGCTGTGTGTGAGGATCGTTGCAAGGGCGTGGAGATGATACTAAAATACGATCCCGATATTTCTCTTATAATTCTTGACGATGCGTTTCAGCACCGTGCTATAAAAGCTAAGCTCAACATTATCCTTACGGAGTATAAAAACCTATATGTAAACGATGCTCTGCTTCCAATAGGCACGCTTAGAGATTTGAAAGATAGAGCCCATAAGGCAGATGTGATTGTGGTTACCAAATGTCCAGCAGACGTGAAACCGATAGATTTAAGGCTTGTTTATAAAGAGTTGGACATAAGACCATATCAAAAACTCCTTTTTACACATATCCATAGTCATACTCCAGTGTCCCTTTTCGACAATTCTCCTATTGCAAAAGTAGAACGTGTTGCTGTGACTACGGCTATTGCCATGCCAGATAAATTTGTAGATCCTTTAAAAAGTAAATACGAGATTATCGATGTTTTTGCTTTTAAAGATCACTATCGTTATAAAAAGCAAGACGTAATAGATATATTTAAGAAAATAGAAGATAACGATTTGATGCTTTGGGATGCTCCTCTGCTTTGTACTGCTAAAGATGCGGTTAAGATATTAGAGTTGGGGCTTGATGATGATATGTTAAGACGTATATATGTGGTTAACATATCGTTAGAGATTATTCCATATGCTCAATCAATGAGTGAGACAAATTTTGTATCGGCTTTAAAAGATAGATTATGATAGATGATATTGTGAAGTTTCTTGATACGGCAACCGATAATTTTCGCCCTAAAGTTGGGGTGGTTTTAGGGTCGGGGCTTGGCTCTTTTGCCGATGCCATAGAGGTAAGATATTCTATTCCTTATTCTGACATAGAAGGGTTTCCTCTTTCTACGGTTCAAGGACATGATGGATGTCTTATTTTTGGTTTTTTGGGTGGTGTTAAGGTGGTTATTGTTAAGGGACGTTTCCACTATTACGAGGGTTATTCCTTAGAACAGGTGGTCTTGCCTATTCGGGTGTTGGCTCTGCTTGGGGTGGGGCGTTTGTTGCTTTCAAATGCTGCTGGGGCTCTCAACAAGTCGTTTAAGATGGGTGATATGATGATTATCACAAACCACATAAATTTTATTCCAAATCCACTTATCGGGCGTAACGATGAGCGTTTTGGTACTCGTTTCCCAGATATGAAACAGCCCTATTCCCTCTCTCTGATAAAAAAGGCAAAGGAATTTTCTAATAATATCAAGGAAGGTGTATATGTCGCTTGCACAGGTCCTTCGTATGAGACTGCCGCAGAGGTTGATTTTTATAGAATGATAGGTGGTGATGCTGTCGGGATGTCTACCGTTCCGGAGGTCATTGCTGCACGACACATGGGGCTTGAGGTTTTCGCCATGTCTTTAATTACTAATTCCACCGACTTAACGCATGAAATCACGCATGAAGAGGTGCTTGCTGAAGGTGAAAAAGCAGCGTATAAAATGGTCTCTCTCTTCAAGGCGTTAACGGTTTGTTAGACATAACCATACAAACAATTTAGTTTTATTTCAACATCCTTACTCTTGTTATCCAGCTTCTACTACTCGTTTATATATTATCTTTGGGTCTATGTTGAGGCAGGCATAATCGCCGTTTTTACATGGTTTATTGCCATATATCGAACAAGGACGGCACTCCATAGGTAGCGAAATGATATCGTCATCAC
>JAVVUK010000133.1:2273-2418 GCA_036653215.1 Rikenellaceae bacterium | reverse complement strand
ACCTAACAATTATTAGTTAGGTCTTCAGTTGTACCTTCGCCGGGAATCGAACCCGAATCTACAGTTTAGGAAACTGCTATTCTATCCATTGAACTACAAAGGCTTAAAAAATAATTATTAATTGCTTTTCCTGCGTTACGCTCAA
>JAVVUK010000133.1:0-2173 GCA_036653215.1 Rikenellaceae bacterium | reverse complement strand
ATTTTGGTACTCACGTACATTAAGTACGCTCCGTTCCGAAATTCTCACAAGCCTTGTAAAATCTAATTAATAATTATTTTTGTTTATCTGTATATTAATTGCTTTTCCTGCGTTACGCTCAAATTTTGGTACTCACGTACATTAAGTACGCTCCGTTCCGAAATTCTCACAAGCCTTAAACTATTAATAGCTTTATATGTTATTTATGCCTTTACCATCATATGCCCAGATGAGATATGCTGAGCCCCATGTAAATCCGCCTCCAAAAGTAGCAAGTATGACCTTGTCACCACGAGAAAGCTTATTTTCATAATCCCATAAACAAAGTGGTAGTGTAGCAGCGGTAGTGTTGCCATAGCGTTGTATATTTACCATACACTTATCAATAGGCATATTTAACCGTGATGCTACCGCCTCTATTATACGTAAATTAGCTTGGTGGGGAACAAGAAATGCAATGTCTCCAACAGATAAATTGTTTCGTTCCATAAGCTCGTTGGTGGTAGAACTCATACGTGAGACGGCTGCTTTGTAGACAGCCTGCCCTTCTTGGTATATGCTTGTCCAACCATCAGCTATACGTTTTGGCGTAACAGGATAACGTGATCCTGATGATTTCAGATGAAGAAACTCTTCTCCAGCACCGTCTGAGCGTAATATAGAGTCTTGAAGTCCAAATTCTTCAATACATGGTTCTAACATTACAGCACCAGCACCATCACCAAAAATAGGAGATGTTGCCCTATCTGAATAATCAATGATTGACGACATCTTATCTGCTCCAACAACGATCACTTTCCTACAACGACCAGATTCTATATAGCTTGCTCCTGTTTGAAGAGCAAAAAGAAAACCACTGCAAGCAGCAGACAAATCTAAGCCAAAAGCATTTTTTAGACCTGTCTCGTATGCAGTAATATTTGCTGTTGATGGGAATGTCATGTCTGGGGTTATGGTAGCACATATGATTGTGTCTACCTCTAATGGATCGGTATTGGTTTTTTCTAAAAGCTCTTTCACAGCTCTGATAGCCATAAAAGAAGTCCCTTTACCTTCCCCCTTTAGTATATGTCGTGTTTTTACGCCAATTCGAGTTGTAATCCATTCATCTGTTGTATCTGCCTTCCTGCAAATCTCTTCATTATCGAGAATGTATTCCGGCAGGTATCCACCTACGCCTGTTATTGCAGCCCTAATTTTTTTCATTCGCAAAAGCTTTTTTTATCTTTTCTACGATACCTGCTTTGACGCAGCGTTCGGTTTGTAAAATCATGTTTTTGATAGCAAGTGGAGTAGAACAACCATGACCTATTATAACAGTTGAGTTGATCCCCAAAACAGGAGTCCCTCCTGCTATTTCATAGTTAAATCCTTTGATGAAAGGTGATTTTCGCATCTCTTCGTTCTTGATCAAGAATGGGAATAGACCCTCAGCGGTTTTAAGTACTATATTACCTATAAAACCATCACAAACTAAGACATCGGCATCTCCAGTAAAGATATGTTTCGATTCTATGTTACCAACAAAATTATATTTCGTTGCTCCTTTCATTAATTGATGTGCTGCTTTTGTTACTGCATTACCTTTTTCCTCTTCTTCGCCAATATTTAAAAGACCAATCTTGGGATTTACAGTGCCTTGTGTCTCTGCAAAAAGACTACCTATAAGTCCATATTGCTCCAATACCTCAGGCTTACAGTCTAAGTTGAGACCTACATCCAAAAGGTAAAGCGTCCTACCGTCAAAAGAGGGTAGGGGGGTCATTATAGTAGGTCTTAATACGCCCTCTATCGGTTTGATAGCGAACATACAACCTACCATCATAGCTCCTGTACTGCCTGCAGAGGCAAAACCATCTATCTTTCCTTCTTTCAGATAATGAAACCCAATGACAATACTTGAATCTTGTTTCTTAGTGAATGCTTGTGTTGGGGCATCGCCCATTTCAATTACTTCACTGGTATGTACAATCTCTATATTGTCTAAGTGAGCATCGTTTTCTTGAAGAATGGAGCTGATCTGTGTTTCGTCACCAAACAACACTATAGTAGTGTTTTTACCAACAGCTTTTGAAGCTGCTATAACTCCTTCTACAGTGGCTTTGGGGGCATAATCGCCACCCATTATATCAATGCCAATTCTCATAAGATAAGGTTTGTTTAGTAAGGTATT
>JAVVUK010000132.1:0-2442 GCA_036653215.1 Rikenellaceae bacterium | reverse complement strand
TATTATGCTGTTGCTGACACGTCATTTGCCGACGGCAAGTGGGACTACGGCGACACTCAGCTTTCAGCAATAGAGCTAACACGAGATGGTGGCACACATGAAGTGGAAGAGAATATTGTCGTTGTAGACAAAGTGTGTGTCAACGAGAGCTTAGCGGTAAGCAAGGGAGACACAGGCGACACAGGAGCACCAGGTAAAGATGGAAGACCTGGCGACACTGGTACACCAGGACATCCAGGGCCTCCTGGTCGAGATGGTAAAGACGGTAAAGACGGTAAAGACGGCAAAGATGGCATTTCTGTAAATACATTACGTCCTCTTTTCGTCTCTCGAGGGGCTGTCTGGAACGAGACAACAGGGTTTTATGAGCTCAATGGGCTTACCGACATCACCGAAGAGCAGATGATTGTTATTTATAATAATAAATTTAATAGCTCAGCACTTATTGGGGCATTTATGAATGAGACTGAGCTGAGGACTATTTTTCCGAAAAAAAACATATCATTCTATGCGAAGTATGAACTTAATGGCGCATTTGCAACTTGCCCCCTAATTGAAGTAGTTCGCTTCTCGGCAGTAAATAACAATCATATTCAAATTCAGAGCATTAGGGAGTGTTTCTATGGTTGCGAACGACTTCATACTATTTATAACATTTTGAGCGTGGAAGAAATAAAACAGTTTTTTCCCGGTGATTTTAAAGCACCGAAATTGGCAAATGTGAGTATACACAACTTGATGGCGAGCATACATTTCTCCTACTGTTCATTGTTAACACGAGACAGCATTCTATATCTTATAAATAATGCAAGAAACACAGCTCCCATAACCGTAGCACTACACGCCACAGCCCTATCACGTCTCACACAAGCCGATATAGCACTTGCTTCAAGTAAAAATATAACCTTAGCAGCATAATAATATGAAAACAGAAGAATTTAAAGTAACGACATTAATCTCTAATACAAGGTGTTATCTTACCCAATCCTCTTTAAAAGAGGGCGAAGAACGCATCTTTTCACAAACAGTATTCCTTGCTAAAGATGCTCTCGCAACCGATTGGAGAGATGCTCCTCAGACGGAGAAAGAGGCTTACGACGTAGAACAAGAACGATTAAGAGCACAAAAACAATGAGGATCCTTTTAGACGCCGGGCATGGTAAAGATACACCCGGCAAACGCTCACCCATCTGGGGTGACGGAACGCAATTATTTGAATGGTCATTTAACCGTGAGATCGTGAACAGAATAGCTAACATTCTTAAACATAAAGATATAGCATATTCAATAATAACACCTGAAGACATAGATGTATCGCTTTCGGAACGCGTAAAGCGTGTTAATGCCATTGCGAGCAAAGAGCCTTGTATGCTTATTTCCGTGCACGCAAATGCCGGAGGTGGCACAGGATGGGAGGCGTGGACATCGGTAGGCAAGACAACCTCAGACGCTTATGTTCGAGAGTTTTATAACGCCGCACACCTTCTATTGAAGTGTCCTATACGTGTCGACACACTTGATGGTGATGAGGATAAAGAGAGTAATTTCTGTATCCTCAAAAACACATCTTGTCCTGCCGTTTTGACAGAAAACCTATTCATGGACACGGAGCGAGATTGTCGCTTTATAATGAGTGAAGCAGGTAAAGATGTCATTGCGAAGTTACACGTCTCGGCGATAGAAGCGATTTTAAAACATCTTTAAATCATGTTTAAATTAGATTTAAAGATGGTTATAATAGTTGCTTTAGTTGTTGTTATAGCTCTACTGCTTTATAGATGTGACGGTAGGGCTATAATAAACAAAGTAACCACCACCGATACAGTCACAACGGTGCGCATCGACACCATAAACATACCACACCCTTACACTGTACGTTATAAGGTAGTTGACACTATCAAAGTCTTAGATACCGTCCTCTCATCAGACACCTTGTATATCCCAATTACACAGCGTATTTACCAAGATAGTAGCTATACGGCATATGTGAGTGGTTACAGGGCTGTTTTAGATAGCGTTACGCTATTTAATCGCACTGTTTATAAAGACGTGACAATACCAAAAGCACGCCCTAAACGTTGGGGCATAGGCTTACAAGTTGGGTATGGCATAGGCACAAATGGTTTACGGCCATATCTTGGCGTCGGATTATCATATAATGTGATCCGTTTTTAAAGTGTCTTCGGGGTGTGGGTGGCACATTTTTGCCAAATACACCCCAATTTACAAACAAATGTAATATAGACATACATTTATCAAAAAAAATAGGAGCGAAAATTTAAAATTTTCGGTCCTATTTTTTGCCATTTTTTTGCAAATTTTTCAAATATTTTCTTGAGAATTTCTCAAATCACAATACATTTTTCGTTTTGCTGATTATACCATCTCTGGCATCTTAATATCCATAAGCACCAAATCGGGATTATGCTTTTTAAATAAATT
>JAVVUK010000131.1:0-2492 GCA_036653215.1 Rikenellaceae bacterium | reverse complement strand
GACGAATATGGCAATAAAGACTATGAAACTATTGAAGCTGTCGATATAGAACTTTTCCAAGATAATATATTAAAACTTCTAAAGGGCGAGGAGGTTTCTGTACCTACATATAACTTTATTAAAGGAAAACGTGAGTATAACGGAGAGACCTTGAAGATGGAAGATAAAAGTGTGATTATAGTCGAGGGAATACACGCTCTTAATCCTCTTCTTACATCACGCATAGACGAAAATGCAACTTATAAGATATACGTATCTGCACTTGCCTCTATGTCGATGGATTATACTACCTATATAAGTACTACCGATAATAGGCTTTTGCGTCGTATCGTGAGAGATGCCAAATATCGTAACCGTAAGTGTGAGGAGACTCTCGGATGGTGGGCAGGAGTGAGACGTGGCGAGGAGAAACATATTTTCCCTTATCAAAATGAGGCTGATAGGCTCTTTAATTCGGCATTGCCTTATGAGATATGTGTTTTAAAATGTCTTGCCGAGCCGTTGCTTCTCAATGTGCCAAACACGATGGTTGAGTATGCAGAGGCAAGTAGACTTCTAAATATGTTGAGTTTTATTTCACCAATAGATATTAACCTTGTTCCGCCTTCATCACTACTTCGTGAATTTGTGGGTGGTAGCAATTATTAAAATAATAATGGAAACTTTAGACTGGGCAAACCTTGGGTTTGCGTATCGTAAGACACCTTACAACGTAAGGTGCACAAGTAAAAATGGCAAATGGGGAGCATTAGAAGTATCTTCGGATGAGTATATTCCCATTCACATGGCTGCCTCTTGCCTTCACTATGGACAAGAAGCGTTTGAAGGGCTTAAAGCACAACGTGGTCGTGACGGACGTATTCGCCTATTTAGAGTGGCAGACAATGCAAGACGTATGATCACATCTGCAGAGCAAGTAATGATGGATCAACCTCCTGTTGAGCTTTTTGTTGAAGCTGTAAACAAAGCAGTCTCTATGAATAAAGATTTAGTACCTCCATTTGGATCTGGTGCATCTCTTTATATCCGTCCTTTACTTATAGGTACAGGTGCTCAAGTGGGTGTTAAGCCTTGTTCAGAATATATGCTTGTGGTGTTTGTCATGCCCGTAGGTCCTTATTTCAAAGGTGGAGAAACTCAAATATCAGGGGTTGTGATGCGTGATTTCGACCGTGCGGCACCTCGTGGTACAGGTCATGTTAAAGTAGGTGGTAACTATGCTGCAAGTATGCTCTCTGGCGAGATGGCTCATGGTAAAGGCTATGACACAGTAATATACCTTGACCCAGCAACAAAAACAACTATCGAAGAGGCTGGAGCAGCTAACTTCTTTGCTATTAAAAACAATACATACATCACCCCTATGTCTCACTCTATCCTTCCTTCAATCACAAACAAGAGCTTGGAGCAGATAGCTAAAGATTTAGGTATGAAAGTAGAACGTCGTGCTGTATCTCTTACTGAATGCGCTACTTTCGAAGAAGCGGGTGCTTGTGGTACTGCTGCTGTCGTTACATCAATCGGTAAGATCGACGATCTTGAAAAGGGCGTTACTTACACTTTCGGTAAAGGCGTGGTTGCTAAAAAGTTACGTGAACGTATGGTGGCTATCCAACAAGGTGAAGCTGAAGATATTCACGGTTGGGTTTCTATTGTAGAATAATATATAATGAAGATAGCAACGATAATAGTGGCTGGTGGTAGTGGCGTGCGCATGGGTGCAGATATTCCAAAGCAGTTTTTGCCATTATGCTCAAAGCCGATATTGATGCACACTATACAAGCATTTTACGATGCTTTGGGCAGTGATGCCTCTATTACCGTTGCTCTACCTTCTTCCCATATTACTCTTTGGAATACGCTTGTTGAAAAACACAATTTCACGGTTCCTCATACCTTAGTATGTGGAGGAGAGACACGCTTCCATTCTGTGAAAGCCGCCTTAGATGTGATACATGGAGATGTAGATGTCGTTTTGGTGCACGATGGCGTTAGACCACTCATCAAAAAGAGTGTTATAGATAGAGTAATCAACGGAGTAAAACAATTTGGTGCTGTAATTCCCGTTATACCTATCTCTGAGTCTATACGCATCAAAGATGGCAATAGCACAAAGGCTCAAGATAGAGAGCTTTTCGTTGCTGTGCAAACGCCACAAGCATTTGACTATAACCTTATTAAGAGGGCTTACGATCAGAAGTGGCAAAGTTGTTTTACCGATGATGCTTCGTTGATAGAGGCTTTAGGGGAAGAGATATATACAGTAAAAGGAGATGTCGATAATATAAAAATAACAACTTCGATAGATCTGTTTGCTGCGACAAAATGGCTCGAAGAGAGTTGTGAAAAACAGAGAAATAAAAATAATTGATATTTTCTTGCGAATTATTTTGGATCTTAAAAAATATGTCCATATATTTGCAGTCCGAATAATAAACGCCGATGTAGCTCAGTTGGTCAGAGCAGCTGATTTGTAATCAGCAGGTCGTGGG
>JAVVUK010000130.1:0-2543 GCA_036653215.1 Rikenellaceae bacterium | reverse complement strand
GATAGACTTATGCGATTTGCGTGACCTTGATCTTTGTTAAATTCGTTATTTATACCTCTCTGATATTCCAATCCCATTATCATATAATCTGTGACGTTCCAAAAGATATTACCTACTATATATTGGCTATACCTATAATCTGTGCCACTAAGATCGACGTTTTTGGTGTCGAAAATCATAGATTGGCTATATGTGCCAGATACAAATACATCTTTGGTTAGGTTAAATTGCATACCTATAAACATCCCATACATACTTGTCATTCTCATGCCGCCAGGTGTATTAACATCTGGCATAAGATCATAATTTAAACCTCCCATATCGTTAATATATCGGGCAATGCCTTTACCTACCGTACCACTAAAATACATGGTTGCCCAAGGACAAAATGTTGCAAGCCCACTAATTTGCGCTCCCCAACCCATCTCCATCTTGCTATTTTTATCTATGTCGTTATAATAAGCCATGTCACGAAATATCCCTGTCGCCCTAATATGACTGTTATGACCCTTGCCCCAGCTATATTGTAGGTATCCTATAAAATCGGGAACACTCTGTGTTATGGAATGGTTATAACTATCCTTGTACGTTCCACCAACTGAAGGCATCTCTGCTGCTATTCCGAAACTCATATTTTTACATATCTTATTCTCATATCTTATAAGTTGTGTCCTCATGATAACACCACCACTGGGACCCCAATAGTCAATTGTAGGAGGTATGGCATCAAGGTCTGTTGCTGTGCTCCATGCTTGACCTAATGTAAATCCTTTTACCTTTATATATGCTTGACGTAATTCTGGAGAATAGTTGTTTCCCAGAAAGTTCATTGATATATATGTCGTTACATCTCCTAACACTCTCGATCTGGAAATGCTCTTTATAAATAGGGTAGAGGTACCTGCATTTAACCTAAATTGACTGTGAGACATCCCATCAAGAGAAGTTGGTATTTGTGGAACTTGAAACCCATAGTGATTAGTGGTGTTTACAACGCCACCAAAGTCTTCGCTAAGCACCACTCGTGCGGCACCACCTATTGTTATTCCGAAGTTGCCTTTGTTGTTTATTATTGCTGTTCCGGGAGCATCGGGGGCGTTAAAATGCCTATCTTCCTTAATTTTAAGACGAGATATGATCCCATCCTCACCTGTTGAATCTATGGAGCTTAGCTTGCCATATTTTACAATTTGCACCTTGTGTCTTTTTTGCGTTTGTTGTGCCTCTGCCGTTTGAGGCATGATGATAGGTAGCATAAAAAGGGTGGATAAAAAGAGTAATGATTTTTTCATGATTTTTTTTGTTAGTTTATTTCTTTTCTCTCTAACAAAAAAAGTACCACTTATTTTCAAACGTTGGTTTGGGTTGTTAATGAAATCATTTTATAGACATAAAAGGATAAAACGAATAGTCCTAAAAGCGTCTTAATAAAACGAAATAGGCTAAACCATTATGGTTTAGCCTATTTCATATTATTAAAAGCTACTTATTTTACTTTCTGTTTAGGTGCTAAAATAAGGATCATCTTCTTACCCTCAAGTCGAGGCATCTGTTCTACCTTGCAGAAGTCGGCAAGTTCTTGAGCAAACTTTAAAAGAAGTATTTCTCCTTTGTCTTTAAAGACAATCTCTCTGCCCCTAAAGAAGACAAAAGCTTTCACCTTAGAACCTTCTTGAAGGAAGTTCTCAGCATGACGAAGTTTAAAATTGTAGTCGTGCTCGTCGGTATTTGGACCGAAGCGAATTTCTTTTACCACAACTTTCACACTCTTTGCCTTAATCTCTTTAGCTTTCTTTTTCTGTTGATAAAGAAATTTCTGATAGTCGATGATGCGGCATACTGGCGGTTCGGCGTTTGGCGAAATTTCAACCAAATCAAACCCTCCCTCTTTAGCAAGCTCAATAGCATCTCGTGTACGCATAACTTGCGACTCTCCTACTACCTCTCCTACCACACGCACTTCTTTTGCAGTGATAAGCTCGTTGATTTTATGCAGAACTTCTTTCTTCTGCCTGACAAATCGTCCTTTGTTTTTTACTTCCTCTATGGCTTTATCCTCCTAAAATTTTAGTTTAACTTATTATTGTCTTGGCAAAGATATATATTTCAATATCAAAACAATAAATTTTTTTTATTTTTTTATTCTATTGGTTTTATTTCTGTTTTAACAAGGTCATCAATGAACTTCGCAAATGCTTCTGGAGTCATCGCCCCTTTGTCGCCATCGCCTTGTTTACGTACCGAGATAGTACCTTCGCCAGCTTCATTTTCTCCTACTATAAGAAGGAATGGGATACGTTTGATCTCGTTGTCACGGATCTTACGACCGATCTTCTCATTACGGCTATCAACGCTACAACGTACAGAAAGGATGTTCAATTTCTTTGCCACACTATCGGCATAGTCGTTAAACTTCTCACTGATAGGGAGTATGACTGCCTGCTCTGGAGTTAACCATAGTGGGAAACGTCCTGCTGTATGTTCAAGAAGCACAGCTACAAATCTCTCCATAGAACCAAATGGCGCACGGTGTATCATTATCG
>JAVVUK010000129.1:0-2639 GCA_036653215.1 Rikenellaceae bacterium | reverse complement strand
TACTCACGTACTAAATGTACGCTCCGTTTTTTTTACTTAGGCCGCCTTGTAATACACTATTTATAAAGTCTTATTACAATTGAAATTGAAACAGTGTCTTACATCGTTGTCCGTCAGATAAAAAAATACTCACGTACTAAATGTACGCTCCGTTTTTTTTACTTAGGCCGCCTTGTAATACACTATTTATAAAGTCTTATTACAATTGAAATTGAAACAGTGTCTTACATCGTTGTCCGTCAGATAAAAAAATACTCACGTACTAAATGTACGCTCCGTTTTTTTTACTTAGGCCGCCTTGTAATACTGAAAATGACGAATTACTAATCATAAAAAAGGGCACTTAGTGCCCTTTTCTGTTGGAAATTTGATAAATTTAAAAATATATGTATCTTTGTAAAATTGAAAAATACAAAAAACTAACTATATTATGATAAAAGAAACTCCATTTACACAGCTTCATATCGAAGCAGGAGCTAAGATGGCTCCATTTGCAGGATATAATATGCCTATCCAATTTGCCGGAATTAACGAAGAACACGCCACAGTTAGAGAGAATGTAGGTGTATTTGACGTGAGCCACATGGGAGAAGTTTGGGTTAAAGGTCCTAAAGCAGAGGCTTTTATTCAACGAATAGCTACAAATAACGTAGCTGTCATTGGTGATGGTAAAGCTCAATATACTTGTATGCCTAACGGTAAAGGTGGTATTGTAGACGACCTTCTTGTGTATCGTATCAATGCAGAAACATTCCTTCTTGTCATCAATGCTTCGAACATTGAAAAAGACTGGAACCATATGTGTGTTTACGCTAAAGAGATGGGACTTACAATAGGAAAAGAACTTTATAACGCTTCGGACGAGATAGCTCAGCTTGCTGTTCAAGGTCCTAACGCTATGAAGGTGATCCAAAAGATAGTGGATGAGCCTATTGAAGACATGGAATACTACACTTTCAAAAAGGTGAATATGGCAGGTGTGAAAGATGTAATTCTTTCAGCAACTGGATATACAGGTTCGGGTGGTTGTGAGATATACATGGCTAATGAAGATGCCTTAAAGATATACAAAGCTGTTTTTGAAGCAGGCAAAGAGTTCGGTATTCAATCTATTGGTCTTGGTGCTCGTGATACATTGCGTCTTGAAAAAGGATTTTGCCTTTACGGAAATGATATAGACGAAACTACATCTCCACTTGAGGCTGGCTTAGGCTGGGTCACTAAATTTGTAGATGGTAAAAACTTCGTAGATAGAGACTTCCTTGCTAAACAAAAAGAAGAAGGTGTAACTCGTAAGCTTGTCGGATTTAAGATGATTGATAAAGGGGTGCCTCGTCATGGTTATGACATCGTGGATGCTGAAGGTAACGTTATTGGTCATGTGACTTCGGGTACTATGTCTCCAATGTTAAAAATCGGAGTTGGTATGGGTTATGTGAAAACAGCATTTAGCAAAAAAGATAGCGAAATATTTATCGCTGTGCGTGATCGCCGTCTTAAAGCAGTCGTTGTTAAAACGCCTTTCGTTTAGTCAAAACTAAAAGATAACAAAAATGGTTATTAAAGTCTAACTTTAATAACCATTTTTTTATAATACTCGGTTCCTATATTTCTGATCTCGAAGTTGAGGCGTAAATCCGGCATCTATTATTGTCTGTTTCATCTGCTCCGGGCTCATGGTGAATTTTGCTCCTGCACTGGAAACAACATTTTCCTCAATCATAACCGAGCCGAGATCGTTTGCTCCGGAGTGTAACGAGAGCATCCCCACTTCACGCCCCATAGTGAGCCATGAGGCTTGTATGTTGTCTATATTATTTAGGATGATCCTACTTATGGCAATCATACGTATGTAATTTGTCGGAGAACGATCTTCCTTAACTCCTCGCTCCTCTAACTTTGTGCCTTTGCCGCAATATATCCATGGGATAAAGGCGATAAATCCAATCGCTCCTTCCGGCTTTTGTGCTTGGAGGTCTCTTATCTTAATAAGGTGTGCCACTCTGTCTTCGAGGGTTTCTACGTGTCCATACATCATCGTTGCGCTTGTCGCTAAGCCTAAAAGATGAGCTTCACCCATTATTTTTAGCCACTCCTCAGCGTTACATTTGTTAGGTGATATTTTTTTACGGATCTCGCTTTGAAGAATTTCCGCTCCAGCACCAGGAAGAGAGTCTAAACCAGCCGTGATGAGTCTTTTTAAAACGTCAATAGTGGTCAAAGAGCTAATCTTTGCTATGTGTGCCACTTCGGGAGGTCCTAAGGCGTGTAGCTTTATATTAGGATACCTGCTTTTTAATTCACGAAATAGGTTTTCATAGTAATGTATGTCAAGCGTTGGGTGCATCCCTCCTTGAAGCAGTAGTTGGTCACCACCACAAGCAATCGTTTCTTCTATTTTTTGTACATATTCATCAATTGTCGTTATATAAGCTTTATCTTTTTGATGAGGCTTACAATGAAAGTTGCAAAAAAGACATCCTGAGGTACATACGTTTGTTATATTTACGTTTCTATCGATTTGCCAAGTTACAATGTTGTTTTCCCCCTTTTTTTTAATTCTTATTGTGTTTGCTGCTTTAGCAAGCATATTTATAGGCGCATATTTGTATAAATATGTAGCTTCTTCTGACGATAAA
>JAVVUK010000128.1:0-2658 GCA_036653215.1 Rikenellaceae bacterium | reverse complement strand
AGACATTATAAGACAGAAGAGCAGAAAAGCATCTCGTGCCGCACTATCAAGGCTTCGTGAGGCGAAAAAGAGTATGCACGAAAGTAGTAAAGGCATATTCTATCAAAACATACTAAAAGCTATGTGGGGATATGTGGGTGACAAATTAAATATTGAAAACTCATTACTCTCAAGCGATAATATAAGTCAAAAACTTACCGAAAAAGGCATTGAAGAACAGACAATTGTAGATTTTAAAAATGTTGTCGCCGCCGCTGAAGAAGCCCAATATGCTCCATCGGGAGAGGTAAACATGAACGACATATATCAAAAAGCATTAACTGTTATAACATCTTTAGACAATAAATTATGAGCAAGAAAATTTTATATATTTTGATGTTTTGTCTTTTGAGCACTCCTATTTTTGCTCAAGATAACGATGTGTTGTGGCAAACAGGAAATAAAGAATTTACAGCCGGAAACTACACCCAAGCACTAAATAGCTATAATCGTATTTTAGCATCGGGCAATATAAGTTCCGAGCTCTTCTATAATCTGGGAAATTGCTATTACAAAGAAGACCAAATAGCAAAAGCGATATTATATTATAACAAGGCTTTGAGGTTAGATCCTTTAAACAAAGACATACAACATAACCTCACCTTAGCATCCTCACAAACATCAAATAAGATAGACCCTCTACCTAAGTTTTTCCTTGCAGAGTGGGTCAATGGTTTTGCAGGTATCTTTTCATCAAATGGATGGGCAAAGGCAAGTTTATATATGATATCTATTACCCTAATTGCAATAGCTATATTCATATTTTCAAACACATATCTTAAAAGAAAACTATTTTTCATTATCGGATGTGTCTTTTTGGTCTTATTTATAATCTCGATAGGTTTTTCAATAAAACAAAAAAACATAATCCTACATTCCTCTGAAGCCATAGTCATGGAAAGTTCCTCTGCCGTAAAAAGCTCACCCGACTTTAGCGGTAAAGACCTATTTATTCTCGACGGAGGGATTAAAGTCCTTGTCATAGAACAAGTTGGGGAATGGAGTGAGATAGAAATAGAAAATGGAAATAGAGGCTGGATAGAAAATAAAAATATAGAAACAATAGACTTATAACCTTTTGACGAATGTCGATATTATTAGATAACATAGTAGATGAGCTAAGCCGTCTTCCTGCCGTTGGCGAGAAAACAGCCCTTCGCCTTGCTTTACATATCCTACAACAACCAAAGGAGGAGGCTACAGCATTAGCAAACTCTATTACCGACTTTCGAAATAACATCAAAAATTGTTCTCAATGTAACAATCTCTCAGATGAAGAGATATGCCCAATATGTATGGATAAAAGCCGTGACACCTCTACTATTTGCGTTGTAGAAAGGGTGAAAGATGTGATGTCTATTGAGAGCATCGGCGAATATAAAGGTCTTTATCATGTTTTGGGAGGTGTCATATCACCCATGATGGGCATCGGACCTTCAAGCCTTAAGATCGATCTTTTGCTTGACAATATAAAAAGGCACAACGTTAAAGAGGTCATCGTTGCTCTAAGCACATCTTTAGAAGGTGAGACTACCCTCTTCTATATCAAAAAACGACTTGCCGATAGTGGAGTTAAGATAAGCAACATCGCACGAGGCATCGGCTTTGGCGACGAGCTTGATTATGCCGACGAGATGACCCTCATCCACGCCATCCGCAATCGCACTTCCTTATAATTAATCTTTCTTGTAATAAAAATCATAAATAGAATATTTTAGCTGTACTATCAACTAAAATTTAGGGCACTTCGTTATTTATCATATAAACGGCATAAATGTTGCTTTTAATGATAAAAATTTAAACCTATTTTATGATTATGAAAAAAACAACTATTGTACTTTTTGCTATTCTCTTTATGGGTTTAGCTCTTGAAGCATCGGCTCGTAAGATTGATAAAAACGTAAAAGCTGTGCTTGTGCCATCTTCTATTGTTCTCTTTGAGGATCAAGGCAAGGTGGATGTGAATTTTAAAATATCAATACCTAAAAAATTTGTACATCGCTCAGAGCGTTTCATCTTCACCCCGTTATTAACAGATTTTGATAAGGCTGAGCCTCTTACAAGCATTATCATAGAGGGCAAGAAATTTTTTAAGATACGTGATAAGAAAAACGCCTATAAAGATGAGGTTGTATATGACGATGCTGTTATGTTAGCAAATGCCAAAGAACCTCGTATGCTCGACTACACCTACACCATAAACTATGAGCCATGGATGAAAAATGCAAATCTCCTTTGCTTCCAAAAGTTTATCACAAGAAGAGAAGTTGTCGTTATTGCTGAAGATGTTTACGCAAAGGGAATTACAACCTCTAAACCTGTTGTAGTACAAAAACCTGTTATACAAAAAAGCGTATGTGTAATAAACAAAATGACCGGTAAGATAAACATAAACTTCCTTATCAACAGTGCTAAATTAGACATGAACCTTGCAAATAACATGACTGAGATGGTGAATTTACAATCTCTCATAGGCACGGTAATGAACAATAACAACATCACAATAGACAGCATTGTACTTAAAGCAAGTTGTTCTCCCGATGGCATTATGGAGCAAAATAAAACTCTTGCACGAGAAAGAGCAAACGCCATAAAGAGTTATCTTGCCAAAGAACTTTC
>JAVVUK010000127.1:800-2708 GCA_036653215.1 Rikenellaceae bacterium | reverse complement strand
GGACCTAAAAGCCCAACGATCTCGCCTTGGTTCACATCTATCGACACGTCATTTACTACGACACGTGATTTATATTGTTTTACTAAATGCTCTGTATATAATCTCATTCTTAATTCGTCTATATTATTCAAAGGTACAAAAATAATTCTATTTATCAAAAATTACCTTATATTTGTAAAAATAAACATTAAATATAGATCTGTGAAAATGAGAAAAGTCTTTCTATATATGATGATCTTTTGCTTTAGTGATGCTGCGGCACAAGAAGTAGACTCTTTATACATAGAAAATCAAAGGAAAGACATAGCTGATTACAACGAGCAGTTTTTTAATAGCGGAGAATTGATAAAAAAGACAGCCAAAGATAACGTTGTTGTAATGGCAAGCATAGCACCTACTTCAGACTATGGCAAATTATATCGTCTATACATATCAGTATACAACAACACAGAGTTTTCATTCGACGTTTTAGACAGGAACATATATGTTGAATATTGTGACAATAATAAAATAACAGATGGTCAAATACTGACATATAAAGATTATAACAAAAGAGTGAAAAGCAGAGGCATCGCATACGAAGTTTTTGTAGGTGACCTCGATCGTGTAGTATATGGTCGTAACCCCGATATTCAACGTAATGTGTCTTCTCGCAAACGTGACAATAAAGGCGGCGGAGACGACACCTTATATATGAGCCGTTCCAAAACTTTCAGAAACGAAACGACAACTTCAACACGAATAAATTATAACCAAGTAAACAGATATATGTTGCGTCAAATGAACGATAATAGCAACTTAGCAAACGGCATAAAAGGAATAATGAGCGACAATTATTTCCGTTCAAACACTCTGACACCAAAGGATCGTTTTACGAGCGGATATATAACTTTTAAAAGGAGGAAATGCGACACTTTAAAGGTGAAAATAAATCTCGGAAAAGATCTATTTATCTTTGTGTGGGACAAGAAAGAGCTCGATCTTTTATAAGAAACTGCAACATATCATCAATAGAGCCAAAGGTACTATCGCCTATTTTTATGTGTTGGTAATCCTCGACATCAACAACGAAGTTACAACAAGGGCCATCTATTGTATAGCCAACCCTCTCAAGGGCATTTTTCACCCAATGAACATCCGATCCCTTAACAAAAACCCTCTTTTCACCATTGTTTGTAGCACGAAAAGTTCCATTTTGGTAGTCAAACGAGAAATGAGAAGATCCTCCAACAAGAGGCTCTAAACCTTTAGATAAAATTACACTTTCGGTAGATCCACACTCCATACCTCGACCATTAGAATTCATGACCCACAGGTTATCTGAATATTGAAGAGCAAGTTCTATATCGTGTGAAGACATAAGAAACGTCTTTCCTTTTTCTAAAGCAAGGTTACGTAACAACATGACTATTTCTATTTTACTACGTACATCGAGGAAAGCAGTAGGCTCGTCAAGGATGATGATATCGGACTCTTGAGATATACTTTTTGCTATCATCACCTTTTGACGTTCACCGTCACTAAGGTGAGCCATAGGCTTATTACGCATAGAGTCTATTCCTATAACACTCATTGCCTCTTCGACAACTTCACGATCGTATGCCGTAAGTCCGCCAAAAAAACCTGTATAGGGATAACGTCCCATAGAAACAACCTCAAAGACGGTCAACCCACCATCGGGAACCCTCTCGGTAAGCACAACAGCAACACGGCATGAAAGTTCAGCCTTAGAAAATGAAGATATCTCTCTCCCACCAATAAGCACCTTTCCCGACAAAGGCTCGATAACGCCACACAGAGTCTTCATGAGTGTCGATTTTCCAGCACCGTTTGCTCCAAGAAGAGTGGTAAGACCTCCCTCCTTTAAGGAGAAATTGAGATCTGTATATACGTTACTATCTTTGCGGT
>JAVVUK010000127.1:0-790 GCA_036653215.1 Rikenellaceae bacterium | reverse complement strand
ACCGATAGATAGATTTTGAGCTATAATCATGAGAAATATGCTATTTTCTTTTTATTCACAATCACGTATATTATAACAGGTGCACCAATTATTGGGGTGACCACATTAAGAGGAATTACCTCGCCTGCTGATATAACATTTGTCAACAAATTGCAAAGCAAAGCCACAGCCGCACCAAGTAGTATAGTGCTTGGAATTAATATTTTATGGTTTGAGGTATTGAAAACAAGTCGTGCTATATGAGGAACCGCCAAGCCAATAAAAGATATAGGACCACAAAATGCCGTTACAATAGCCGTTAAAATGCCGGTTGCCAACAACAGAAAGATACGTGTACGACGTATATTAACACCTAAATTCATAGAATAACGTTCTCCTAAAAGCAACGCATTCATAGGTTTAATAAGCAAAAACGAGATTAAAAGCCCTACCACAATAAAAAGCGCATACATAGGAAGTCTTTCTTGTGAAACACCCGAAAAATCGCCCATTCCCCAGATGAGATATGAGACGACACCCTCTGCACGAGCATTAAAGTTGAGCAATGTGACCATAGAGCCTGCGATATATCCCACCATGATACCAACGACAAGAAGCATAACGTTACTTTTTATCTTTGTCGAGAAAAGTATTATTATGGCAAGCACAGCCATAGCACCTACAAGAGCAGCCAAAACGACCGCCATATATCCGAAAAGTCCTAAGGCATATATGCTACCTCCAGAGATAAGCATAACGGCAGCAACCCCTAAGCTCGCCCCAGAGCTAACACCGAGTATTGATGGGTCGG
>JAVVUK010000126.1:0-2771 GCA_036653215.1 Rikenellaceae bacterium | reverse complement strand
CACTCCTGCATCTACCTCACCACCTTCAATGGCAGATGAAATATCGGAAAATAGGTATTCTCGCAACTCTTTTATATCACCAAAGGCAATTTTAAGAAGCATAGCTGCAGTAGTTGTTTTTCCCGGTATTCCGATCTTAAGATATGGCACTTCATCGGGATATATCTTTTTCTTACTAACAAGAAGTGGCCCATTGCCACGTCCCAAAGCACTTCCGCTTGTTAAAATTTGGTATTTATCTTCAATAAGAGGATATGTAGCATAACTTATTTTCGAGATGTCTACCCCACCGCCTTCCACAATAGTATTTAACTCCGCTATGTCAGCCATATGGAGTTCAAAACGATAACCTTTAGTGTCAATTTTTCCATGAAGGAGAGCATCGAACATAAATGTATCATTGGGACAGGTCGATATATTAATTGTCATGTTTTATAATGTGGTCAATAAGCATATTTATACCATCACTCATAGAGCGTATCGGAGCTTCATAGCTCCAATCTTCGTGGTTCGGATCGGCGACATTGGATATAGAACGCACCTCGAAAAACTTCTTTTTCTCCTTTAAACAAGCATAAAAGAAACCTGAACCTTCCATGTTTTCAACATCTACGCCCTCTCTTTTAACAAAAGGAGCAATAGCACAATTCATGGTGTTGCTTGTAGCTTGAGGAAGGGGCATATCGCTTGTCACATAAGGACATAGCAACGAGTTGTTGAGTTCAAAAGACATAACTAAAGACATATCTGACAAACGACGAAACCCATCGTTATAGAAGAACCCTAAGTCAGCCTCATTTTCCTCTTTTATGATTACGGTATCTCCAACGCCATATTTTGACAATGGGTATACACCGGCAATACCTCCCATGATAAGCACATCGGGGTTATGTTCTTTTATTATTTTAGTAGTTATATATGTGGAAGCAGCAATGCCTACGCCACATAAAAACACATCAACACCATCACGCACGAAATATTTAGCTTCCGCCTCTGTTGGGAAAATCACAACTATCTTCATCTCTATCCTCCTATACCTAATTCTTCTATCACCGTTTCCACCTCATCATATATCGAAGAAAGTGACTCTTGAATAAGCTCTTTATCTCTGACAACGACACGACCATCAACAATTACCGTATTCACATCGGATGCCTTACCACAATAAACCACATTTGCAATTATATCGTGTCTTGGAAAGAAATGAGGACGTGAAGTATCTATAAGGATAAGATCGGCAGTCATACCTACGGCAACTTGACCTAAGTCTGGTCTTAAAAGAGCCTTAGCTCCATTAACAGTGGCCATCTCTAAGATTTTGTATGCCGGAAGGACAGTAGCATCTCCAGAAGTGCATTTGTGCATAAACGACACAGCACGCATCTCTTCCCACATATCAAGGTCATTATTTGAACTTGGTCCATCGGTTCCTATACCTACGTTTATGCCATGAGACATCATCTCGACAACGGGAGCAAACCCACTTGCCAACTTCATGTTGCTTTGAGGGTTATGAGACACCGAAACGCCACATTTACTCATTATATCCATATCACTTTCAGAGACTTGAACGCAATGAGCCGCCAAAGTTTTAAGTTCAAAAAGACCTAAATCATGAAAATATTCAATTGGCGATTTTCCATATTTTTCTTGTATCTGCTCTACTTCAGGGACAGTCTCAGAGATGTGGGTATGTACAGGGAGGTTATACTTCTTAGCAAAAGCAATTGATTTTTCTATCGTCTCAGGCGAACAAGTAAAAGGAGCATGAGGAGACATCATTATGCTCACAAGAGGATTATTATCGCCATACTTAGCAATCACTTCACTTGCAAAAGCCTCAAAACGAGGATAGCTTCCGTCTGTAAATGCCAATCCGAGCACCGTGCGTGACCCCATCTCTACTGCCGCTTTAGCCACCATATCTTCACTTGCATACATATCTACAAATGTTGTGGTGCCACCAAGCAACATCTCTGCTATGCCCAACTTCGCACCTACATATATGTGATAAGGGGTCATCTTGTCTTCCACAGGCCAAATATGATCTGTGAGCCAAGGCATAAGAGGAAGATCATCGGCGTAACTACGTAAAAGAGACATGGATACATGGTTGTGTAGATTTATAAGACCTGGCATAAGCACACCTCCATTACCATCTATTACCTCCGCCTTATCGCCAAATTCTTTTTGCAACCTATCAGCTTCGGCATCACCATGTGACACCATAACTATTTTATTACCCTCTATTGCAACAGCACCATAGAAAGCGACCTCATAGGTCATAGGTATTATTGTAACATTTTTTATAATTATCATACTTTGCTTTTTAAGTGATATAAAACAAGCTCTCTATTATAGCATCAGAAACTAAGAAATTACGAGTCTCGATAAACACACGCCCATCATTTTGAGAGAGCAGACCTGCGGCAATATAACGTTTACTCTCCTCTAAAAAGTATTCTCTATATGGGGCTTTCAAGCTCTCCACCAAGACACCCTCCGAAGTGCGTAAACGAGTCATAACAGTTTCGTTATATATGTCTGTGTCTGTTAAGTGTTCTTCTTCAAAACCACCTTCAGAAACATATTTTGTGTTGTTAGATATATTCCAACGTCTACATCGACCATCGAAAGAATGAGCCGACGGACCAAAGCCAACATATACCTTACCTTGCCAATAGTTGCTATTATGAATTGCTCGAAAGCCTTTTTTAGCAAAATTGGATATTTCATAATGTTCAAACCCTGCCTCAGATGCCACAGCCTCT
>JAVVUK010000125.1:0-2884 GCA_036653215.1 Rikenellaceae bacterium | reverse complement strand
CTAAGGTAATCATTTTTTTTCAAACAAAAGTAGTGCAAACAATGATTTTACAAAACATACATTCTTTGTGTCTAAAATGGACAAACGGTGAAAATAAATGCTGTAATGTCAAGAAACTATTTAAATTTTATTTCTGAAAACTAAAGTGTTTCTGTTAAAATTTATCTACTTTTGTAGATATGCCCACGTGTAAAAACATGGCTAATTTTGCTTTTGAAGAGCTTTTCTTATTTAAAAATAATATTTATGAAAACAGCACTCATAACTGGTATCACCGGACAAGACGGAGCCTATCTTGCTGAGTTTTTACTAAAAAAAGGATATACAGTACACGGACTAAAACGCCGTTCATCTCTATTTAATACCGAGCGTATAGATCACTTATATCAAGACCCTCATGTGGATGGACGTAAGTTGATACTTCACTATGGCGATATGACAGACTCGATGAACCTTACACGCATAATACAAGAGGTGCAGCCCGACGAAATATACAACCTTGCTGCAATGTCTCACGTAAAAGTAAGTTTTGACACTCCAGAATATACAGCTAACGCCGATGGCATAGGCACCCTACGTCTTTTAGAAGCCGTACGATTACTTGGATTAGCAGAGAAAACACGTATCTATCAAGCCTCGACATCCGAGCTTTATGGACTTGTACAAGAGGTTCCTCAAAATGAAAAAACACCTTTCTATCCACGCTCTCCTTATGCAGTGGCTAAGATGTATGCCTATTGGATAACAGTAAACTACCGTGAGGCATATAAGATGTTTGCCTGCAACGGCATACTTTTTAACCATGAAAGTCCTATTCGTGGCGAGACTTTCGTGACACGTAAAATAACACGTGCAGCGAGCAAAATAGCCATAGGACTTCAAAAAGACATCTTCTTAGGCAACCTTTCTGCCGAGAGGGACTGGGGACACGCCAAAGATTACATAAAAGCTATGTATCTCATACTTCAACAAGACAAGCCCGACGATTATGTAATAGCTACAGGGGTGACAACACGTGTGCGTGAATTTGTACGTATGGCTTTTGCATTTATAGGTCTTGAATTAGAATTTAAAGGTGAGGGAGTTGAAGAAAAGGGATTTTTAAAAGCCATACGCTCCGACATTTTCACAAATCGTGTAGGTTCAGAGTATCTTGAAGCTATACAAAAACGTATCGGAGAGACAATAATAGCCGTTGACCCTCAATATTTCCGTCCTACGGAAGTAGAGTTGCTTATGGGAAACCCTACAAAATCGAGGACTGTTTTAGGATGGGTTCCCGAATATGACCTCAAAGGACTTATTGAAGATATGATGATTTCAGATGTTAAACTCATGAAGAAAGACGCTTATCTTAAAGCAGGAGGTTATCAAACTCTTAATTATTTTGAATAGTGGAGAAGTCAGCTAAAATATATGTGGCAGGAGATCACGGAATGGTAGGGTCTGCAATTGTACGCAACCTAAAATCGAAAGGCTATACTAACATAATAGGAAAAACACACGCTGAGCTTGACCTCACAAATCAAGCTGCCGTATTATCATTTTTTGAAACAGAAAAACCTGAATATGTGTTTTTAGCAGCCGCTAAAGTTGGAGGGATAGTCGCCAATACCCTCTTTAGGGGACAATTTATATATGAGAATTTGATGATACAAAATAACATCATCCACTCTTCATATCTTACAAGAGTCAAAAAGCTAATGTTTCTCGGCAGTTCTTGCATATACCCACGTCTTGCTACCCAACCTATGAAAGAAGATGAGCTTCTAACAGGTGCTTTGGAAGAGACAAACGAGCCTTATGCCTTAGCTAAAATTGCAGGTATAAAAATGTGTGATGCCTATCGAAGTCAATATGGATGCAACTTTGTGAGTGTCATGCCTACAAATCTATATGGAGAGGGCGACAACTATAACCTTGAGACTTCCCACGTATTACCTGCTCTCATCCGCAAAATGCACCTTGGCAAGATGCTTTATTCAAACAACGAAACAGCCGTGCGTGACGATCTAAATAAACGTCCTATATATGGAATAGACGGAAAAGGAGAATGGAAGAATATCCTTGAGACATTATCAAAATTTGGAATTACAGAACGACAAATTGAACTTTGGGGCACAGGATCACCACTTCGAGAATTTCTCAACGCCGATGACATGGCAGACGCAACGGTTTTTGTAATGGAAAATTATAATAAAGCAGGACACGTAAATGTAGGTTCCTCAACGGAATATACCATAAAAGAGATGGCAGAAATGGTAAAAGAGATAGTCGGTTATAATGGTGATATTGTTTGGAACAGCGACAAGCCCGACGGCACACCTCGTAAATTGATGGACTCCACACTTCTCTTTTCTATGGGTTGGAAACCACAAATAATTCTCGAAGATGGATTGACAAATATATACAATAATTATATTAGCCAACTTGTTGACACTAAATAGTCTTGAAATTAGAAATAATTTCATATTTTTGTAAAAACATTATAGCAACTAATTTCAACTTAAAATAGTGAAAAATGAGCAACCCGAAAAAAATATGCCTAATTGCTCCATCTCTACAAATGGGTGGTATAGAACGTGCGATGAGCACCCTTGCCAACTATTTCGTCTCTAAAGGGCACGAAGTGTATTTTGTCACCATATTCCCATTTGAGCACTTCTTTGAGCTTGACAATAGAGTCCACCTATACGAACCTTCATATAGTTTCACACATGGACATCACTCTACTATATATAAATTAACCTATAATTGGAAAATTTTTGGGTTTCAAGGTCATATATACAAAACCGTAAATAGCATAAAGCCAGATGTCATAATGAGTTTTGGAGATTGGCTCCCTCATCAGGCAATGTTAGTGCTTCATAACAAATATCCTTTT
>JAVVUK010000124.1:0-2919 GCA_036653215.1 Rikenellaceae bacterium | reverse complement strand
TTCACCATCTTCAGGATTAATTCTTGCAAACTCTTTCAAATAATATGAATAGTAAGGTAATCCTATTTTATTAGCATCTCCCCAGTTCAATATTTCTGTTTGTTCACCGTCCAATTTCTTAAGTTCGTTCTTGTTATGAGCAAGGTTAATTCCTACATTCCATTGAACATCATGATCCGCAGAGAAGATATCGCCATCTATAGCAAACTCAATACCCTTATTGTTCATCTCTCCAACATTTTTAAGCACTGATTGGAAACCAGATGTATTAGATACGTCTTTCTCCATCAAAAGGTCTTTTGTATCACGGTTATAAACGTCTAATGTTACATTAAGTCTACTCCATAAAGATACGTCGATACCAATGTTAGTAGCATAGTTTTTCTCCCAGCTAAGATCATCATTAAGCACTTGTGACATATCCATACCGCCAAGACCTGCATATTTATAACCATAAGAATAAAGACCCATATATTCGTAATATTCCCATGGTTGTGTACCGTTTACACCATAAGATGCACGGATCTTAGCAAGAGTCACAACATCACTTTGAGCAAATTTCTCATTTGAAAGAACCCAAGATCCAGAAACAGACCAGAAGTTACCCCAACGAGCATCTTTAGCCAAACGAGAAGAACCATCACGACGGAAACTTGCGCCTACATAGTAACGACTATCATAGTTGTAGTCTGCCTTAGCAACCCAAGAAACCATACGGTTATTGTTTACTGAAGACCAACTACCTTCTGTTTTACCAGCATTCTTTATCTCTCTTAGATCTGGAGAAGCATAGTCTTTACCAAGTGAATATTGTGTTGAAAATGGGTTATCCTCAACTTCATAACCAGCTAAAACATCGATACTATGAACATCCGCAAATGTTCTTTTATATGTTAAGTGTGTTTGAGAAGATAATTTCACACGTTGTGAAGAGTAATATTGCATAGATCCATTATCAGCCTTTCCTGAACTACTACGAGGATCATACCATACATAAGAACGTTCGTTGTTGATATCATAAGAGAAAACCTCTTTAACATCAAAACCTTTCATGATATTGAACGCAGCAGAACCACTAATCATAGTACGATTAAATCCTGTATGGAACTCATTCAATTCTTGTTGTTCAAGAGGGTTGACATTACCACCTGCAGGGAACCATTGTGAATAATAAGGAGGTGTATCTGTTGATTCTACTGTTGCAGGATCATTATATGGATATTGAGAAGGAGAACAATACCAAGCATAACATGTGATAGGCGTACCATATCCAAATATGAAAACATCTGTAGAAGCCAAAGATTGGTCTGTTACAGAGAAAAGAGCACTTGCATTAAATGTAAAACGACCTTGTGTTGATGTCACATTAACACGACCTGTATAACGCTCATATGCTTGTTGTTTAGCAATACCTTCTTGGTCTGTATAAGATACAGAAGAGAAGAACTTTGTTTTGTCATTACCACCAGAAATTGAAGCTTCATAGTTTTGGTAAAAACCTTTACGGAATAAAAGGTCTTTCCAATTTGTCCAACCACTCCATGGTTTTGCAGCATATTTGTCAACAAAAGCGGTTGCAGCTTTGTCTGCTACTGCTTCAGTTTTACCTGCATCTATTGTTTGATTATATTTACCTGTATAGAACAAAGAAGCACGTTCAGGACCTGAAAGTTGTGGACGATAGTCAATAGACATATCAGAGAAACCCCAGTCAGCTTTTAAGTTAATTTTAGCCTTACCTGCTTGTCCTTGTTTTGTTGTAATAACAATGACACCATTTGCTGCACGTGAACCGTAAAGAGAAGCAGCAGCAGCATCTTTTATGACTGTCATGCTCGCAATATCGTTAGGGTTGATTGTTGATACAATAGAAGCACCACCACCACCAACGTCAATAGAACCACCATCACCAGAAAGCATAGGCACACCATCAATAACATAAAGTGGAGAGTTACCAGCGTTTATAGAACCTCTACCACGAATTTTGATGTTTGCCACAGAACCGGGACCACCTTGGTTTTGAGTAACGGTAACACCGGCAACGTTACCAGCAAGTTTGTTTTCAATAGAAACCGCAGGCATATCGGCAACTTCACCCATATCGATGTTTGTTGCAGAACCTGTAAATGATTTCTTAGAATAGTTACCGTAACCTGTAACAACGACATCTCCCATTGCAATAGAAGAGCTTGCAAGTTCGACAGTAATGTTTGTCATCGTTGGAGCGACAGGAACGATTTTTGTTTCGAAACCGATAAACGAAACATCAAGCTTAATTTCACCTTTAACATTTGGTATCTCGAACATACCATTGTTGTCGGTAATTCCACCATTTGCTGTACCTGTAATAATTACAGTAGCTCCAGCGATAGGTTTTTTATCTTCACTACTTACAACTTTGCCTTTTAATGTCCTCGACTGAGCCGAAACACTTAGCAAACCAACCGTAAAAAGTAAAAAGAAAATCAGTAAAAACTTTTTCATTCTTTCTTTTGTTTAAGATTTGTACTATTGCCATACTTTTGTTAAATATGACACTTTATTATTTGTTAATTTAATTTGTTGTATCTAATCACCTAACTATTAGGGTATTAGTGTGAGGAATGTTTGATATGTCTACTTTTTAATGTATAGAATTTATCTTTTCATACTACTATCTTATATTATTATTTGTTTATTATTTTTTATAATTGCCACTATATATGCTCAATTTTACACTATATATTGTTCGCAAGATAGAAACATTTTTTTATCTATTAAAATATTCTTACTCTTTTTTTTAAAAAATTTATTTTTTTTAGATTGATATACTATTAACTTACTCATTTTTACACTACTATATTTAATATTGTGCAAGTAAATATATTTGACTATTTTTGTAAAAATTACTTAGATATGAATAATATAGAAGAAATATTA
>JAVVUK010000123.1:634-2957 GCA_036653215.1 Rikenellaceae bacterium | reverse complement strand
CTTGCTCGTCTATATGGTGGAATGGGTTTGTTCCGAAAGAGTTTTTTGTAAATATGGAAGACGAGAAAAGAACTCATGTCTTTGAACATCTGCTTTTTGTGGCGTTCAACTATGGCTCTCTTAGCTCTGGGATTTTAATATTACATTCTTCGGTGGTGGTGAAAGATGGTTTCGGATATATGTTTCTCGGTGAGTCTGGAACGGGAAAGAGTACACACTGTCGTTTATGGTTAGACAATATAGAAGGCTCAGAGATGTTAAATGATGATGCTCCGGCAGTAAGGGTGTGTGGTGATAATGCTGTGGTTTACGGATCTCCATGGAGTGGTAAGGGTGCTTGTTATCGTAATATGTCGGCTCCTATAAAAGGTATATACAGACTCTCGCAAGCTCCATATAACAAATTACATAAAGTAAATAACATACAGGCATTGTCGGCTATTTTGCCGTCTTGTTTACCTTCATTTATGGAGAGGGACGAACATTTAGATCTTGTATGTGTTGTTATATCTGATATAATTTCACATACTTCACATTTTTCTCTTGAGTGTCTTCCAAATGCTCAGGCGGCTCGGATCTCTTATAATCAATGAAAAATATAATCACACAAATAACACGTAATATTCCCGTCTCACTGCGCTATGGTGCTGTGAGAAATGTGGTGTATTCTCTTCTTTGTTCGATAATAGATTTAGTCTCTGTGATTGCTTTTGTGCCTCTTATGGCGGCGGTTGTAGATCCTAATAACATATTTACAAATCAATATCTTTATCGTGCATATCTGTGGAGTGGATGTGGCGATACGTTGCGTTTTACACTTTTGCTGACGGTGTTAGTGCTTGCCATTATAATAGTAAAGAGTGCTGTGATTATGTGGCTCTCTTATATGCAAAAGGTGTTTATGATGCGCTTTTTCACCTTTTTAACGACGAATACCTTTAAAAACTATTATCGCAAAGGGCTCCTTTTTATAAAAACACATAACAGTAACAAACTGATAAACGAGATATGGTATTCCTCTTTTGTGTTTGCTATATCTGTTGTAGGTTCTGCTTTTACCATCATCAGCGATAGCTTGTTGTTACTTATTATATGTTCTATAATATTGGTATATAAGCCTTTAGTGTTTCTTATACTTGTCATTGTATTTGTGCCTATGGTATTGTTATATGGGAGAGTTATAAAACGAAGAATGAGACGATATGGAACACAAGAAAATGATCTTAGAATAGGACAGTATCGTATTCTTGTTGAGGCTGTTAGAGGATTTTGTGATATTAAAATATCGGGTAGCTTCGATGGTATCCTTAAACGATATGACCAGATATTAAAAGATATATCTCATAAGAGAATAATATCATCTACAATTGGAGAGTTGCCTTCTAAAATAGTGGAAATATCGGTGCTTGTAGGAATTATAGGTCTGTTGCTACTTACTATATATATGGGTGATAACAATGCTGATAGTTTGCTTTTTATTCTTGGTGTGTTTGTCATTTTCTCTTATAAAGTGATGCCTGCCATAAATCGTATCATAGGATCATGGGTGACAATACAAAGAAACAATTTCTCTCTTAAGATATTTGACAACATAAACGGTAGCTCATTGGAAGATGTAGAAAGTGAAAATGTTATATCTTATAAAAACTTCCAACATATAAAAGTAGATGAGGTGACCTTCTTTTTTGAGGAGGGTAAAAAGAAAATATTCGAGAATTATACCTTAGAGATAAACCGTGGCGATCGTCTTCTGATTAGTGGACAGTCGGGGTGTGGGAAGACAACCTTATTAAGGCTGCTTATGGGTTTTTATACGCCACAAAGTGGTAGTGTGACGATAGATGGCAAGCCGATGAGTGACGGTTGGCAACGAGAAATAGGTTATGTGTCGCAAGAGATATTTATAATGGACGACACCCTTCTTGCAAATATAACAATGGAGAGCGACAAAGAGAAAGTAGATTTTGAAAAATTAGAAAAAGTAATCTCTTGGGTCTCTTTGGATGAGATAGGTGTAGAGCTTGATGAGGAGCTTAAGGAGTTTGGAAATAGACTTTCTGGAGGGCAGAAACAACGTATCGGTATTGCTCGTGCCCTTTATAAAGGTGCAGATATTTTGTTTATGGATGAGGCTACTTCCTCTTTGGACTTAGAAGCAGAAACACAAATATATAATATAATTAAAAATCTGCCTCAAGATACAACAATCGTCCTAATCTCCCACCACGTCACTGCCAATAAAGAAATTATAGATACAATCTTTACAAAAGTGGAAGAGCTGTAATGCGTGCGATGAGACTTATTTGTGTCTCTGTTGCTGATT
>JAVVUK010000123.1:0-624 GCA_036653215.1 Rikenellaceae bacterium | reverse complement strand
CCTTTGATCTAATAATAAACCACTATTGCTCCATATCCATACTCTTTGAATGAAGCGTCTTGGTATTCCATCTTTTTGTAGTCGCTCTTTAATATTTTGAGCATCTCATATTTTAATTTTCCTTTACCAACACCGTGTATGAAGACTATCTTGCCGTGTTTCTTGCTCGACACAAGAGTGTCTAAAGTAAAAGTGTAACGTGCTAATTGGGCTGTTATTATCTCACCAGAGGCTAACCCTTCGGTAGAGCTAAGAACTTCCTCAGCGTGTAGGTCGATGACTTCCATGTCGCTTTTTGCCTCTTCCTCCTCCTCTTTTTCTTTAGGCTTGGGTGTGCTTTTAGGCTTGTCTTCTATCTTAGGTGAAATAGTGGTAATCGGCTGTTGGACACTTGCCTCAACGGTGCGGCTCTTCTCTTGTTGGTGCGCCTTTAACGATTTTTCCATTTCTGCTTCTCGTTCACGACGCAGAGCAAGGGTTTTGAGATATTTCTCTTTCATATCGTGAACATCAAAGATGACATCGTCTTCGTCCGCCTCTTCTTGTTCGTCTTCCTCGTCGTTAACAAGGGATACACGTCCATATTTTTTATATGATGGTTCACGTGTTGCAGGTGTTTTGTTT
>JAVVUK010000122.1:0-2982 GCA_036653215.1 Rikenellaceae bacterium | reverse complement strand
GCTTATATACCCATCTCTTGACCCTGCTACACGTACTTTCACAACCGAAATTACAATTCCAAATTCATCTTCCGAAATTCGTCCTGGTATGTTTAGTAAAGTGAAGCTTAACTTTGGGGTTGTCGATCACGTTCTTGTTCCCGATGTCGCAGTACAGAAACAGATAGGTACAAACGAACGATATGTCTTTGTTTATAACGATAATGGAACAGTAGATCGTCGTCGTGTAGCTCTTGGACGTGTCGTGGGTAAAGAAATGGAGATCATAAGTGGTGTTGAAGATGGTGATAGGGTAGTAGTAGCTGGGGCGCAGAAACTTATGGATAAAGCAAAGGTGCAAGTACAGACTAAAAAATAAGAGATGAAAATATATGAAACGTCGGTCAAGAAACCGATTTCTACAATACTTATATTTATTGGGGTCATAGTATTTGGGTTATTCTCTCTTAAAGGTCTTTCTATTGACCTTTATCCAGAGATGGATATTCCGGCGATAACAGTAATGACATCATATCCGGGAGCTAATGCTGCCGATATAGAAACCAATATATCACGTATTTTGGAAGATAACCTTAATACGGTAGATAACTTAGATAAAATAACCTCAAAATCATCCGATAACATATCTCTTATCCAACTTGAGTTTGAGTGGGGATCCGATTTAGATGCCGCCGCCAACGACGTGAGGGACGTTATTGGACGTGTACAATCGTTACTTCCGGAGGAGGCAGAGACTCCTACAATATTTAAGTTCAGCTCTTCGATGATACCGGTTGTTATCCTATATGCAACAGCGGAGGAGAGCTATCCTGCTCTTAATAAAATACTTGATGACAAACTGGTAAATACACTTAACCGTATTGATGGTGTGGGTGCTGTTTCGTTGATGGGTGTCTCAGAGCGTGAGGTTCAGATAAATGTAGACCCTCGTAAAATGGAGGCTTACAACCTATCTGTCGAGCAGTTAGGTCAGATTATAAAAATGGAGAACATCGATACTCCAAGTGGTAATATCGACATCGGACAGCAAACTCTAAGCATCCGTTCTAAAGGTGAGTTTGCCTCTTCGGACGAGGTGAAAAATATTGTAGTTGCCACTCGTGATGGTAAAGAGATATATCTATCAGAGATAGCTGTAGTCAAAGACACCACAAAGCAAGTTACCCTTGATGAGAGGATAAATGGCAAAACAGGGGTTCGTATCATAATCCAAAAACAATCGGGAGCAAACTCAGTAGCCATTGCTAAGGCGGTGCAAGATATGTTGCCTCAAATACAAAACACCCTTCCTCCAGATATTGAACTTGGCGTTGTTGTCGATATGTCAGAGAGTATCTCCGAGAGTATTAGTTCTCTAAGTGAGACTATAATGTGGGCGTTCTTATTTGTGGTGCTTGTAGTTCTCTTTTTTCTTGGACGTTGGAGAGCTACCTTCATCATCATACTTACTATACCGGTCTCTTTAATTGTTGCCTTTATATATCTTAAAATTGTAGGGAGTACACTAAATATAATATCGCTCAGCTCACTCTCCATAGCCATAGGTATGGTTGTCGATGATGCTATTGTGGTGTTGGAAAATATAACCAAGCATATTGAGCGAGGAAGTACCCCTAAGGAGGCTGCAATACACGCCACAAATGAGGTGTGGCTTGCTGTAATCGCTACTACACTTGTGGTGGTTGCTGTGTTCCTTCCTTTGACAATGCTTACAGGCATGGCAGGTATCATGTTCCGTGAGTTAGGTATGATAGTCTCTTTGGTGACAGTGGTTTCTACTATTGCCGCTATTAGTCTTACTCCGATGTTGTCGTCTTTGTTGCTTACCTTTCAACAGACACATACATATAAAGGTTTGGGTCTTGTCTTTAAGCCGATAGATAAATTTTTAGATAGACTCGATAATGGATATGCGAAAATTCTGAAATGGAGTATTCGCCGTCGTAGCCTTGTCTTAGGAATATCTGTTCTTATTTTTGCTTCCAGTATAGGATTTTTGAAAGCTGTGCCAACGGAGTTCTTTCCTAAAACAGACGATGGACGTATTAATGCCACTGTCAAACTTGAACAGGGGGTTAGTGTAAATTACTCTATGGTTATCGCACGTCAGATAGATTCTTTGATAGCTGTGAAATATCCGGAAGTGTCTGTCGTTTCAACAAGTACAGGGTTGGCAGATGCCGATAATATATATGCTGCTATGCAAGGAACAGGAGGCTCTCACGTGATAGAGTTGATCTTGAAGTTGCCAAAGAAAACGCTCCGTGAGCGTACCATCTTTACTATCGGAGATTCTTTACGTTCAGATCTTGCTAAAATTGCCGAGATAACACAATATACGGTTACTGCCGGTGGTGGTGGTATGACCGGAGAGAGTGATATTAGTGTTAAGGTGTTCGGATACGATATGGATCTTGCCGATGCAACGGCAAAAGAGTTGCGTGAACGTTTTAAAACGATCAAAGGAGCAACAGACGTTGAATTAAGCCGTGACGATATGCGTCCTGAATATCGTATTAAGTTCGATAGGTCACGTCTTGGATATTATGGATTGACAACGGCAAGTGCTTCGGCAGCTGTGCGTAACCGTATCAATGGTCTTCTTGCCTCAAAATATCGTGAGGATGGTGATGAATATGACATATATGTGCGTTATGACGAGCAGTTCCGCCGTTCGATTGACGATGTGGAAAATATAATCATATATAATCCACAAGGTAAGCCTATTCGTATAAAAGATGTAGGTAAGGTCGTCGAGGAGTTTGCCCCTCCTACAATTGAGCGTGAAGACCGTGAGCGTGTGGTGTCAATAAATATGTCGCTTTCGGGAGCTGCCATGAGTGATGTGATCGCTGGTATAGAAAAAGAGATGGCTGAGGTTACAATTCCTGAAGGGCTATACATACAAATTGGGGGTACCTATGAAGATCAACAAGAGTCGTTTGCCGATATGTTTACTCTTCTTATTCTCATCATCATATT
>JAVVUK010000121.1:0-3072 GCA_036653215.1 Rikenellaceae bacterium | reverse complement strand
TAGACTTAGGATCTAGTGCCGAGAGGCGTGGGGGTTCGAGTCCCTTCATCCGCACCAAGAGCCGCTTATTTAGCGGCTCTTTTTTTCTCACCAATTCTTGTCCAATAAAACAAATTGAATTATGAGCATCGTTAAAGAAAATTTAGAGCAACAACTTGAACTTATTAAAGTTACAATTACTCCTGAAGAGTATAATCCAATTGTTGAGAAACAACTAAAGGGGTATGCTAAAAAGGCAAATATACCAGGATTTAGAGTAGGTCACGTGCCTATGTCTATAATAAAAAAGATGTATTATAAAGGTGCTTTGGCAGAAGAATCATACCGTATGGCTTCTGAACAAGTATTCAAATATATTAAAGATAACAACATCGAGATTATCGCTGAGCCTATGCCAAGCGGTACTCAACCAGATTTAGATTTTGAAAATCCAACATCTCTTGAGTTCCACTTTAAAGTAGCTGTCGCTCCAGAGATCAATATCGATATAAAGAACACTCCGCTTGAGAAGGTCTCTATAACTGCTGACGATGATATGAAGAAAGATTATCGTGAGAATTATATGCGTCGTTACGCTCAAATGAAGAATGTTGACGAGGTTACTAAAGATGAGGCTGTTATGGCTGATTTCGAGCAAGATGGCACAACTATAGAAGATGTATATGTAGGTCTTGTAAGTATGGCTGAGGCAGACGCTAAGCCTTTTATAGGTAAGAAAGTTGGTGATGTAATGACAGTCAATATCAACAAGCTATTCCCTGATGAAGAACGTCGTGCTGGTGCTCTAAAGATGAAAGTAGAAGAAGTTAAAGCGCTTAAAGCAAACTTTAACATCACTATAAAAGAGATAAAAGGGTTGGGTTTCCCTGAGCTTAATGAGGAGTTCTTCAAAATGGCGTTCCCTAACGGAGACGTTAAAAATGAAGCTGACTTCGATAAGATGATAGATGAAAATCTATCTAAAGAGCTTGAGCGTGAAGCTAAGTTCTATTTCATGACAACAACACGTGAAAAACTTATTGAACTTGCAGGCATCACTCTCCCTGAGGCATTCCTTAAAGAGTGGATCTTAGCGGTAAACCAAGAGAAATTCACAGAAGAACAAGTAGAAAAAGACTTCCCTCAGTATCTTGAAATTGTACGTTGGGGACTTATCCAAAAGAAATTTGTTAAAGAAGCAGACCTTAAAGTCACTAAAGAAGAGATCATAGACGAAGCAAAAGCTACTGCACGAACACAATTTGCTCAATATGGACTTCCTAATGTTGAAGACAACATGGTAGAACGTTTCGCACAGCAGATGTTGAGTAACGAAACAGAGTTACGCAAAATTAACGAGGCTCTTTATGAAACAAAGGTAATGGATTGGTTTGAAGCAAACGCCAAGATAAAAACCAAGAAGGTAACGGTAGACCAATTTAAAAAGCTGGTTGAAAAACAATAATTATAAGGGGCGTTTTTAACGCTCCTTTTTTTTATCTTTTTTTTATGGATGTAAATAGAATAAGATCAATTAGAGATCCTTATTTTGCTGAGGCATGGCGGATATATAACGACAACTTCCCTTTTGTGGAACGTCGTACCATAAAGCACCAAGAAGTTGCTTTTGAAGATGAAAAGTGTCATTTCGAGCTTTTCACAGAGGGGGATAAGCCGATAGGAATGACTTGCTATTGGCTCTTCGACGAATATCTATATGTGGAACATCTCGCCATAGATAAGACAAATCAAGGTGGCGGATATGGTACTAAGCTATTGGATTTCTTCCTAAAGACAAGTCCGGGATTGGTAATTCTTGAAATAGAGCCTGTTATTGACGATCTTACTACTCGTCGATTACGCTTTTATGAGCGTTTCGGCTTTCAAAAGAACGATCATTATCATGTTTTAGTTCCATATCACGATTCTACGCCTAACGACATGGAGATGGTGCTTATGACATATCCTAAAACTATCAATAAAGCACTATTCGATAAGTTTGTAAAAGATCTTAGAGAGATAGTAATGAGGAAATAACTCTGTCTATCTGTTGTCGGAGTTTATGCGTATCGCTATAAATGTAAGTAGAGTAAATGATAGTAACGACGATCCTCCATAGCTAAAGAATGGTAATGGGATCCCAATAACAGGGGTTAGCCCTATTGTCATGCCGACGTTTATGAAAAGGTGAAACAGAAATACTGAAGCTACCGACAAAGTGTAAACCCTGCGGAATGTGTCAGTTTGCTTATAGGCCATCAACATCAGTCGTACTATAAACATAGCGAATACCGATAATACGACAACAGCACCTATAAATCCAAATTCTTCGCCCACAGTACAAAATATAAAGTCGGTGCTATGTTCGGGTACAAAGTTATATTTTGTTTGTGTGGCTTCCATAAATCCCTTGCCTAACAATCCCCCCGAACCAATGGCGATGTTCGATTGGTTTACGTTATATCCCCATCCTGCAACGTCTGACTCTATGCCTAATAGGTCGAGGATCCTCTTTTGCTGGTGTATCTGCATCACATTTTCGAACATATAGTCTCCAATAAAGAAAAATAGAAATGAGAGAGCAACAACTGTTATTGAGATGTTTAGCTTAGAGAGACGGTTACGATAGCTGTAAAATAGTAATACAGGTACGGATGCTCCAAAGAGGTAAAGCAATAGGTTGGCAGGATCTACATCTACCAAGTAAAATCGAAATGCCCATACAAGGATGCCGTAAATTGTATATAAAATTACGATATAGCGAAGTCCTATTTTCCAGTTTCTATAATATATACTTGTCGCTATGATAGTTAAAATAAGAATTGTCGAGGAAAGGACTATTGGCGTGATGAAGAACGTTGTGATAAACAACAGAAGTAGTCCGAAAACGGAGAAGTAGACCCATTGTGAGAGTCCCTCATGGTATAACATAAACAGGAACGAGAAATATACAAGTGCCGATCCGGTGTCGTTTTGTAATAATATTATAAGGGTAGGTAGCCCTATGATGAAGGATAAGCGAAATAAAGAATCTATCTTTTTTATGTTAAAACGATAATCTTTCATAAGACGAGCCACAGCAAGTGCTGTTGC
>JAVVUK010000120.1:0-3082 GCA_036653215.1 Rikenellaceae bacterium | reverse complement strand
AATGTATTTACAGAAATGCCATCTTTGCCGTCTCGACCAGGTCTGCCTGGTACGCCATCTCGACCATTACGCCCATCTTGCCCTCTATCTCCCTTTTCTCCAGGAACACCTTGATAACCGATACCACCCTTCTCTCCCCTATCACCCTTATCGCCTTTCATGATATGGCCTATAAAAACATCTACTTTTTCAGACGTATTAGTTTCTACCTCACTAATATACAAGCTATTACGCTTTAACAAAACATCTACTTTCATAACACCTCTACAATTTTAGATTTTTCAACAGTTATAGTAACAGGATCACCTATTATCACAACATCATTATCTCCTTGACTCAAAGCGACTTGAAGCATATAATCACCATTCATATTTTTTGTCATAGGGCTTGTCAGACATATATGATACGCCATGTCTTCCTCTTGGTCTGAACCATCACTTCTTGCCGTACAAACGACACCGCCTTTATTGGAAACAACAGCTGACAGCTTCTGCCCAGCAGACAATTTCGCAACTTTATCGTCATCATCTTTTAAGTTAAGTACGATATCCAAAGTCTCTCCTTGATATATTTTCATACGTTTATTTTTATTATTTGAAACAAAAATACACCGTAACGGAGATTCAATCAGAGAATATATTCGAAAGGATTTTACAAAACAAAACAGAGTGCTCGAAAGCACTCTGCAACAAATAATAAAATAAATACAAGAAAAGATAAATAATAAATAGTAGTTTACATTAGGTTGTTTACGTCCTTAACAAGTTGTCCATCAAACATATTAAGTACCCTTGAAGCATAAGAGGCATCGTGCATAGAGTGTGTAACCATTATCACAGTCGTTCCTTGTCTGTTAAGCTCAGACAATAGCTCCATAACCTCTTTCCCATTTTTAGAGTCTAAGTTACCTGTAGGCTCATCGGCAAGTATCAACTTAGGGTTACAGACCACAGCACGTGCAATTGCCACACGTTGTTGCTGACCTCCAGATAGTTGTTGAGGGAAGTGCCCCACACGATGACTTATGTTCATACGTTTTAATATTTCATTAACCATCTCTTTACGCTTCGACGACTTTACTCTCATGTAGATAAGAGGCAACTCCACATTTTCAAATACATTAAGCTCATCTATAAGGTTAAAACTCTGAAACACAAAACCTATATTCCCTTTACGGAAAATAGTACGTTCTTTCTCTTTTAATTTACCGACTTCTTTATCAAGGAGTTTATAATTACCATCGGTAGGATTATCCAACAAGCCTAAAATATTAAGCAAAGTAGATTTTCCACAACCTGATGGTCCCATAACAGCAACAAACTCACCCTCATTAATATCAAATGAAACTCCATTAAGGGCAATAGTTTCTATCTCTTCTGTATAGAAACTCTTTTTTAAATTTTCGACTTTTAACATTGACATATTTTTAATTTTTTATGGATTTCACAGGATTGGCATCGGCAGCTCTTTTGCTCTGCCAATATATTGTAACAAAAGCTATCAGCAGAGCTAACAAGCCAGCAACGACAAAGATTAGCGGAGATAGCGATATGCGATAAGTATATTCTTCAAGCCAACGACTCATAGCATACCATGTAATAGGCACAGCTATAATAAAAGCTATGAGGACAAGTCGTAAAAATTTATTCATTAATTTTTTCAACACCTCACCACTTGTAGAACCAAACACCTTGCGCACAGCTATTTCCATAGAGCGTTGTTGTATAAAATATGTAGCCATTGCCAACAAGCCAAGAGCAGAGATTAAAATTGCGATAATGGTAAATATCACGACAATAACAGATGTTTTCCTCTGACTTTCATAGGCATTTCGTATATCATCATCCACATAACGACCAGTAAATTCCACCCCATTAGAAAATGGCTCATATACACCTTTCACATCGTCAAATGCCTTTACCAAATCACCATTCACCTTTATTAGCATCTCCCAAGGTTCAACATCTTCACGTATCGTCATATAACAAGGAATAATTTGGTCAACAATATTTCGAATTTGAAAATCTTTTACAACTCCCGCTATCATAATATCATTTTCACCTATTTTTACCATAGTTGTATCAATAGGCAACCCCATTACACGCATTGCAGTCTCATTAAACCACACACCTTTTCTTTTATCTGCAAGATTATTATCTCTAATTTTCTGAAAGCCAAGCATTTTAAAACCAGCAGAGTCTATAGGGAGCATTTGGAAACTTATCATATCCTCTTTGTAATTCATCGTTATATTATTTCCACCACCCAATGGGGTACCACAACTAAAGCCAACAGATTCGACACAAGGCAATTTTTGTAATTCATTACGCAAACTGGTATACGTCTCTTTAGAATAATTTATGCTTCCTAATCCGAGATCTATGATAGCATCATGTTTATAGCCCATATCTGCATTAACCAAATGTCTAATTTGCAAAACCATAGTTATAGCCGAAGAAATAAGGACTATGGTAATTACATTCTGGAAAATTATGAATATCTTGCTATACAACATTTTGCTCTTATATTTAAAAGAGCCTTTTACCACATCAATAGGTTTAAAATTAGAAACAGCAATAGCAGGAATAACACCGGCAATGATGCTCAATATAATTATAAACAATGCGTAATAGGCGATCCAGAGATATGTCATATTTCCAAATATAGATATCTTAGCACCTAATATATTATTAACATAAGGCTCTAAAGAGGCAGCAAAGAGCAAACCTACGACAAATGCCACGAGACACATAGCAAACGATTCTATTATCATTTTAGAAAAGACAGCCCGTCTTGATGACCCTACAAGTCTACGTGTAGCCATCTCCTTAGCTCTAAAGCTGGTCTGTGCAACGGTTAAATTTATGTAGTTGGTTACTGCAAAAAGAAGAATTAACATACCTACGGAGATAAATATCATTATGCGTTTATAATCTCCTATATTAAATGCTTCGCTATGTAGATAATCTGAAGATCTATCTGAGAAATAGATATCATGAAATGGCGTGATCTTTACTTTATTCCAAAGCTCTCTTTCGTATACCCAGAAAACAGTTTTGAAATACCCTAACATATCATTCTC
>JAVVUK010000119.1:0-3089 GCA_036653215.1 Rikenellaceae bacterium | reverse complement strand
GAACGTTCAAGATATTTGGAAACTTCAACATCTTCATTAGGTACTATATTTGGAAGGAACTCGACGATAGTTACTTTTGTGCCAAGCTCATGGTAGAAACTGGCAAGCTCCACCCCAATAGCTCCAGAACCGATAACAACCATAGATTTTGGCTGTTTCTCAAGAGACATTGCTTTTTTGTATGTTATAATTTGCTTGTCGTCAGGCACTATATTTGGCAAAGAACGAGCTCTTGCTCCTGTTGCTATAATGATGTTAGACGCTGTAACAATTTTTTTAGATCCATCTTCAGAAGTAACTTCTACTTTTCCTTTTTCGACAATCTTACCAAACCCGGCAATAGTCTCAACATTATTTTTCTTAAGTAGAAATTGGACTCCTTTACTCATTGTAGATGCCACATCACGACTGCGAGCTACAATCTTCTCGAAAGAAGGTGTTATTTCACCGGCAACCTCAACGCCAAATTCTGCAGCGTGTTTCACCTCTGTATATACGTGAGCCGATTTTAGAAGTGCCTTAGTAGGGATGCAACCCCAGTTGAGACATATGCCTCCAACCTCTGAGCGTTCAACAATAGCAACTTTTTTACCTAATTGAGCAGCTCTGATAGCCGCAACATAGCCTCCTGGGCCACTGCCTATTACTAAAATATCAAATTCCATAATTTTTTTTACTTATTAATAAACTTGTCTGATTTCGGATTATAGTATGGGTTAAATTCAAAACGTCTTTTTCGTTGTGTGTTGTCCGGCACTTTTAATATGAGGCTAAAATCGAAGTAGAAGGCTTTTATCTCGCCCAACTTTTCTGTCAACCTATAATATTCAACCGACTTTGTTATATATGCTCTTCTTGTCACCTCAACGCCCAATATAGATAATACATTCATCACATCGGAGCGATAAAGCACAAACCAAGGGCTCTCTTTCATTACTCCCGTGCCGGAAGAGAATATAGCCATAAGTATCATATTTAGCTTTGTGGAGTATATCCTTGCAGCATCGTCATCTCCCATCTTACCATATATATAGGAGATCATATTTAGAAATTCTATATTAAAAGGCTCTTTTTCAAGTATCTTACCTATATAATAAATCAACTTTGGAGATGAGGAGGCAGTTATTATGCGTCTATCTGTCAAAATCACATTTGCCACACTGTCCGCATACGGAGAATTGGTATAAGGCTCATAGTTAGAACTAAAAGCATAGCCATAATACAAATACCTATAATCGTCAACGGTAAGCGTAGAGTCGTTTTTATTATACCTCTCGACTAAAGAGGGATAGAAATATGGAGATGACGGCACCACGACAGACATCTCAATGCGTTCTAAATTCAAAGGCGTATACTTCGACTCCGAGAACATCTCTAAATATCCGTTTTGTGCATATGATGTTACCGAGAGAAGCCCCAGCAACATTGTCATCAACAATTTCATTATTGTAAGTTATATTTTTTTATATGGGCAGCAATCTTTGCATCAAGCTCCACTGTGCTTTTAACAAGAGGGAGACGTAACACATTTTTTATGATCCCTATTGTCGAAAGAGCCGACTTCACACCAACAGGATTTCCCTCTGCAAAAAGAAGATCTGTAACTTCCAAAAGCTCATTTTGACATCTTTGTGCTGTTATGTAATCGCCCTTCAAGGCACTTGCAACAAGCGTTGTAAACTTCTTTGGAAAGGCATTTGCCGAAACAGATATCACTCCGTCACCACCAGCAGCAATAATCGCCAATGAGAGATTATCCTCACCTGAGATTACTGTAAAATCTTTTGGGGCATCACGCAAGATGTAAGACACTTGTGATATGTTTCCCGAAGCTTCTTTTATAGCTATTATATTTGGAAATTCCTTTGCCAAACGAAGACACGTTGCCGCAGTCATGTTTACCCCTGTACGTCCTGGCACGTTATACATTATTATCGGAAGCGGCGAAGCATAAGACAGATATTTGTAGTGTTGGTATATACCCTCTTGAGACGGTTTATTGTAATATGGAACCACCGAAAGTATCGCATCGACACCTTTAAGGTTCAACTTACGCATCTGCTCTGCCACCACGACGGTATCATTACCCCCAATTCCAAAGACAATAGGCACACGTCCGGCATTTTGCTTAACCACAAAATCCAATATCTCTTGTCTCTCACCTTTGCTCAAAACAGGATTTTCAGCAGTCGTTCCCATAACAACGAGATACGAAACTCCACCGGCAATGTCATACTCTATAAGATTAGACAACGCCTCAAAATCGATTGTTCTATTTTCTTTAAACGGAGTAATCAAAGCCACTCCTACACCCATAAACTTTTTCATATTTGTAATTCTTTTTCTTTATCTCAACCTTTTCAGCCTCAAAGATAACGATTTTTTTTAAGTGACAAGTATTAAGCTTGGCAAATAACAGTTAGAAAATATTAATTTTAAATGTTTAACAAAACAACAAGAATATTATTATATGTATAACATACATAATCAATATATTAAACCTTAAGAAGAATATATTTACAAAAACAACGTGAAACATATTTGTTCGTAACATTTTTAATGTTTATATTTCGCATAGCTTAATAAAAAAATAGCATATGAATATTAAATATCTATTACTTTTATTTCTAACGATACAATCTTATAATGTTTTTGCTCAAGCTGTTAACCCTTATTGTGGAGTTGTCGTAAACACAGACAAAACCCCTGTTGATGTGTTTTCGGTCGTTGTCTTTAACACAAAAGACAGCACAAAGCAACTGTATGCCAATACATTTAGTAATGGGAATTTTAATATTAATTTCACGCCCAAATTAGATGAAAAATATGGGGTATACCTCTTATCTGTGGGTTATGCTGAAACCTATATCAACCTCGAAGCACTAAAAGACACAATAATCATTCGAAAAAAGTCGATGCACATTAATGATGTTGTTGTACAAGGGAAACGTGATGTAAAGACAGAAATGGGAACTTATGGTGGTCGTGCTTATGATGTTAGCAACACCTATCTTTCAGATATGGGAACCTCCACCAAATTACTTAACTTTATTCCAGGCGTATCTGTTTCCGATCTCGGAGATGTAAAA
>JAVVUK010000118.1:2614-3145 GCA_036653215.1 Rikenellaceae bacterium | reverse complement strand
TGACTGCTGTTATCACTGTTTCTACAGACAAGGTGGATAAGGTCGTTGCTCTTATGAGTCGTCAGAGTGATCTTTTAAAACAAGGCATCGCTGTCTCTTCAACAGGAGACTATCGTTATGCGACACAGTTTGACTTCACGTCAAATGCTCTGACAGGCATCAAACCAGCCATGATTGAGGAAGCTACTAAAAACGCACGTACAGCGGGTGAGAAGTTTGCTGTTGACTCACAAAGTGAATTAGGAAAGATAAAAACAGCTAACCAAGGTCAATTCACAATTTCTGACCGTGATGCTAACACTCCAAGCATTAAGATAGTCCGTGTTGTTACAACTGTCGAATATTACTTAAAAGACTAACTTCTATCACGTGATCTAAGAAACGTATAAATGTATTCATGAAAGTAAATGCTTTCATGAATACATTTTTTTTGTCACATCGTGATCTCAAGAGAAACGAAGTCTCTCGTTAATGGGTTTTTGTAAGTCTATGTCTTGTTGCAGATTGACTTCGCCACTAACGTGTCTCGTC
>JAVVUK010000118.1:0-2514 GCA_036653215.1 Rikenellaceae bacterium | reverse complement strand
TTTTTACGAAAATACCCATCAACACAAGTAAACTTGGTTAATGGGTTTTTTGTAAGTCTATGTCTTGTTGCAGATTGACTTCGCCACTAACGTGTCTCGTCCATCTGGGGGTGTGGTGACTCAAAGAAAACATGAAAGCGAGATCAATGATCTCTTTTTTACGAAAATACCCATCAACACAAGTAAACTTGGTTAATGGGTTTTTTGTAAAAACAGCCTTGCTGCTTTCATGTTTTCTTTGAGGTCTGGAGCAGATTCGAACTGCTGTATACGGTTTTGCAGACCGGTGCCTAGCCACTCGGCCACCAGACCTTGAGTTTTGTGGTGCAAATATAGGTCAAATTTTAGTATCTCGCAAATAAATAGATCAAAAACTTATTTAAACGTAATGCTATCTCTATTAGGCACCATTTTTGACCCTAAAATATCATAAAATAGTATCTTATGATAAAGATTGAAACAGGTAGAGGGACGATACCTCTAATGACTTTGCTGGCAATATGGTCTATATCGTTGGTCGTAAATCTGCCTGGATTGGCAATATCACCGATACTTGGTAATATGGAAACTATATTTCCGGGAACATCACAGCTTGAGGTGCAGCTGTTAACCATTTTGCCAAACCTCTTTATTATCCCTTTTGTGCTGCTCTCCGGAAGGCTCTCTTTGTCGAGTAATAAGATATTAATTTTGGTGGTAGCACTCATAATATACTTATCGTCGGGCGTGCTCTATTTCTTTGCTTCTTCAATGACACAGCTAATTGTGATAAGTTGTATGTTAGGGATAGGGTGTGGGCTTCTCATACCTCTTGCTGCTGGGCTTCTGACCGACTTCTTTATTGGGAAATACCGCATGAAGCAGCTCGGCATAAAATCGGGAATAGCAAATATGTCGCTCGTCGTTGCTACCCTTGCTGTGGGGTGGTTGGGTGCTAAAAATTGGCATCTTCCTTTTGTGGTATATCTGCTGCCTCTTGTGCCGTTGCTCTTTACGCCTTTCCTGCGTGGCGATAAAGGTAAGACGGAAAATAGTGCCGAGATAATAGGTTCTCTTGATAAGGGAAAACTTATTTCCATAGTTTTCCAATATGGATTTATAACATTTATAGTATCTGTAATATCATATTATTTCCCTTTTCTTGCTCAAAGTCATGGGATTGGAGACTCGGCAGTAGGAATTATTACGGCACTATTCTTCTTTTTTATTATGGCTCCCGGATTTGTCCTTCCTTATGTTATAAAGTTGTTTCGAGGATGGACGAGTGTTATTATGATATTTTCTTTAGGATTAGGACTTTTGGTTATGCTTTCGACAGATAATGTGTTTATGTATGGTCTTGGAGCTGTTCTCATGGGTTTTGGTTATGGCACCATGCAACCTGTAATATACGACAAAGCGGCTGAGGCTTCGTCTGGTAAAAAAAGCACCTTAGCCCTTGCCATAGTCTTGGCTATGAATTATGTTGCTGTCACAATAGCTCCCTTTATAGTGGATCTGTTTAAGGATATTTTCCATACACAAACAAACCATTTCCCATTTGTCTTAGACCTTGTTCTTGTTGTTTTATATTTGGCATATGGAATTGTTCGTAAATCATCGTTTGCCTTTGCTGTAAACAAAGAATATCTTTGATATAGGGATACTCAATATAAGAATAGGAAAATATAATCGTTTTTAGTGTTTGTTCTTTAATATAAATTCCTTACTTTGCACAAAGAAAAGGAACAGATTATAACACTAAAAATTAATATTATGGTTAAGAAATTTATTTGTACTGTCTGCGGATATGTACACACAGGAGAAGAAGCTCCTGACGTTTGCCCAGTTTGTAAACAACCAAAGAGCAAATTTAAAGAAGTTATTGAAGATGGTGCTGCTTTAGCATGGGCTGATGAGCACAAAATAGGTATCGCTAAAGGCGTTGATAAAGAGGTTTTTGATGGTCTTCAAGCGCACTTTACAGGCGAATGCACAGAAGTGGCTATGTATCTTGCTATGGCTCGTCAAGCAGATCGTGAAGGTTTTCCTGAAGTTGGTGAAGCATACAAACGTATCGCTTGGGAAGAGGCAGAACACGCTTCAAAATTTGCAGAACTTTTAGGTGAGGTTGTTGTTGCAGACACAAAGACAAACTTAAAGATGCGTATGGATGCTGAAAATGGTGCTTGTGCAGACAAGAAACGTATTGCCACACGTGCTAAAGAGCTTAACTTAGACGCTATCCACGATACAGTACACGAAATGTGTAAAGATGAGGCTCGTCATGGTCAAGTATTTGAAGGCTTATATAACCGTTTGTTTAAAAAATAGTAATTGATTTTTCGAGATGAATTATAAAAAAGTGGATTATGTCAAGGTGACTTAATCCACTTTTTTATGTCTTTAAAATAATATGGATAGATAAAGAAAGATTATTTTTTTGTTATCTTTGTACATCATGGATAAAACATTCCTATTTGCGTTTCTAATAACGCTTTTTGCAGGTCTCTCTACTGGGGTGGGGAGCCTAAT
>JAVVUK010000117.1:0-3185 GCA_036653215.1 Rikenellaceae bacterium | reverse complement strand
GGTACGCCTGCTTTATGTTTTAACAGATAATCTTGTAATGTAAATAAGAGACGCTCAGCATCCGCAATGTTAAGCAGTTTATTTTTCTATGGAGAAACGAATTTCTAATCCACCACCTTCTTTGTTATGTGCTGAGATGTCACCACCATGCTGAAGTACAGCGTGGCGCACTATTGACAACCCAAGTCCTGAACCTCCGTCGTCACGGCTTCTGCCGTCGTCTATACGATAGAAACGTTCAAAGAGGCGTGTTAGGTGTCCTTCTGCTATCCCTTTTCCGTTGTCGGAGATGGAAAAATAGTAGAATTTGTCGTTGCTTCCTGTTAGTGAGAGTGTTATGGTGATCCATTTTCCACCATATCGGATTGCATTTTCTATGAGATTGCGGAAAATGGAGTTTAGAAGTGTGCTATTGCCATATACCGTTGTGTCGTTAGGTATTCCGTTTTCTACTTTTATAGAGTTTTCAGCTATCAAAGAGGCAAACTCGTCGATAACCTCATGTGAAATAGTGTTTATGTCGACTCTTTCTTTCTTAAAAACACCGGGTGCTTCTTCTATTTTTGTTAGTAGAGACACGTCTTGTAAGAGGTCGGATAGTCTCACAGCAGCCGAATGTATACGGTTTATGAAAAGTTCTTTCTTCTCTTGAGGAACCTCGTCTTCAAGGAGGGTTTCCGAATATCCACGTATGGCACTCACCGGAGTTCTAAGTTCATGTGCTATGGCACTTGTCATCTCGGCCTTTAATTTTATACGTTGCTTCTCCTCTTTGCGAATGCTCTTTTTGAGCCTTATTATGTCGTCACCAAAACGTTTTGCTATGATCCACAAAAAAGTTAATGAGAGTAAGAATAACATAAAGACAAGTATGATAAAAGTCTTATCTGTGGCAAGGATCTCTTTTGTGCGTGTATTATAGGGTAGTGCTACACGTATAAACCCGTCGTTTGTTTTTCGGGCGTAATAGAAATAGGGCTTAGCAAGGGTTGTGGAGGTGCGAATGTCATATACACTGCCTGTTTTTTTTGCATCTATTATCTCTTTGCGGTTATGGTGATTTGCTATCTTGTGTGTCGAGTCGATGCTGTTATCAAAAAGCACACGTCCTCCATTTTGGATTACCGTTATACGTATGTCTGGTGGTAGAGAGGTCGATTTTGGGTTTCTCTCTACGATATCTGAATATATGTTTAGCTCCTCTTGTAACGAGGCTATGCGCCTCTCCTTATCTCTTATTTGTTGATATACAACTACGGTCGCTGTAAACAAGGCAAATACAAGGAAGAAATATAGAAAAAGTCTGTTTTTATAATTCATGTGTGTTTTTATTCTAAGCAATAGCCATACCCGGAGCGATTTATTATGGCTATATGTGAGGCTTCTATCTTTTTACGTATGCGGGCGATATGAACATCCACAGTCCTCTCTTCCACATATACGCCTCCGCCCCACACCTTTAAAATCAACTCTTCTCGTGAAAAGAGCTTCTTGGGCTTGCTCATAAGTAAAGAAAGAATTGAAAATTCTGTTTTCGTAAGTGTTATAGGCTCATCTGCTACCAAGACTGTCTTGTTTTCTATGTCGATCGCTAAATCCTCATATTCTAATATGTCGCTTTGTCCTGTCGATGTGCGAGATAATACCGCAGAGACACGTGCTAAGACCTCACGTACAGAAAAAGGCTTTGATATATAGTCGTCTGCTCCCATCTTAAATCCATGTAACAAGTCGCCCTCTGTGTCTAAGGCTGTGAGGAAAATTATAGGAATTTTATATCCTTGTTTGTGTAACATCTCGGCAAGCTCAAATCCGCTCATGGAACTCATCATCACGTCAAGAAGAAGAAGGGAGAAGTTACCCCCCTCTTTTATGAGCGTATAAGCCTCTTCGGCGGAAGTGGCTGTTATGGTGTCATATCCGCTCTTCTCTAAGTTAAAAGAGAGTATCTCTAAGAGGTCTATCTCGTCGTCGACGATTAATATTTTACGTGTCATAATGTCACAAATATACTATTTTTTTTGATGACGTAATTCTTTAGCATCAACAAAAAAAACTATGTCTTCTGCAATGTTGCTTATGCGGTCGCCAATACGCTCAAGACGACGTATTACAGCGTTTATGTGCAACAATTCCACCACCTCTGATGGGTTGTTTATTATATGACCAGCCAAAATATCTACTGCCTCTCTATTTATGGTATCTATGGTATCGTCCATAGACAAGACCTTGCCTGCAAGAGAACTGTCTTCATTTATTAGTGCCTCACGTGCTTTTTCAAGCATCGTGGTTGCCGTACCCATCATCTCTTTGATCTGTAACTTGTCCACAAGTTCTTCTGTGAGAGCCTCTTTCTGCTGATATAACACAAATAGGGCTATGCTCTCGGCAAAGTCGCCTATGCGTTCTAAGTTGTTGTTTATCTTAAGCAGTGATATTACAAATCTAAGATCTATTGCCACTGGTGCAAAAAGAGCTATGAAATCTTCGCAGTGGTGGTCTACAACAAGTTCTTGTGCGTTCACCACACGTTCACGAGCAATCACTTGTCGAGCCAAATCTTTATCTTTTGTTATGAAAGCTTGAAATGCTTTTTCTATCTGTCCCTCAACTAAGTTCCACATCTCTATGTGATGTGTCTTAAGAGTCTTTATCTCTTCTTCTGTATGTCTCATGTCTTTAATCTTTTATGTGTTGTTCTATCCGAAACGTCCTGTGATGTAGTTCTGTGTCGCTTCAACCTGTGGGTTTAGAAACATCTTTTTTGTGTCGTCATACTCAATGAGTTCTCCGAGATAGAAAAATGCTGTTTTGTCCGATACTCTAGCCGCTTGCTGCATATTGTGTGTCACTATGACTATTGTATACTCATCTTTGAGGGTGAAAATGAGATCTTCAATCTTTGCGGTAGATAAAGGATCGAGGGCTGAGGCAGGCTCATCCATTAATATTATCTTAGGCTTTATTGCTAAGGCACGTGCTATGCAAAGCCTTTGTTGTTGTCCTCCACTAAGTTCAAAAGCCGACTTCTTGAGATTGTCTTTCACCTCTTCCCATAGTGCAGCACCACGTAAGGACTCCTCAACCCTCTGCTTTATATATTGAGCGTCGCTCACCCCATTTACACGAAGTCCGTAAGCTACATTTTCAAATATCGATTTTGGAAAAGGATTAGGTTTCTGAAA
>JAVVUK010000116.1:0-3354 GCA_036653215.1 Rikenellaceae bacterium | reverse complement strand
CATGGATAATATCTGGATTTTCCTTTTTTATTATTTGAGCTAACAAAAACGACGAATAGAGATCTATTACTCCTTTCATGGGAAGTTGATGGTAGCTTCCCAAATTTTCTATTTTCGAGTTTATAACGTCACATTTTTTAGATATAGAAACCACACTATGCCCCTCTTCGACAAGTCTATGCGATAGGTCTAAGACATATTTCTCACCACCGCCCCAGCCTTTAGAGGCATATATCTGAATTATTTTCAATGCTTTATCTTGTGACATTCACTATTATGTTTGTTTTAATTTTGCAAAAATAACAAAAAAATATCGTTGACAGAGAACCTCCATCAACGATATTAAAAGCTATAAGTTCCCTTATCTGCCTCTGCCACCACGGTTTGTAGATGGACGAGGACTGCTTCCCCCACCACTACGACCACCATAGCTACTTCCACCGCTACTGCGACGATCTCCGCCACCATAACTTCCACCACTACTGCGACGATCACCACCGCCATAGCTTCCACCGCTGCTGCGACGTTCGCCACCAAATCCACCACCGCTGCTACGACGATCTCCACCAAATCCACCACTGCGACGTTCGCCACCACGACGATCTCCGCCAAAGCCACCACGACGTGGAGAACCATCCTCACCACGTTCCTTAGCAATTTCTGCTACAGGTCGTCCCGGAGATAGTTTATTTAAAGCATGAGTGACGTGTTCGGCCTCCTCATAAGGAATAGAGATGAATGAAAATTCATCTAATATTTTAACATCGTTTATCTTAGAACCAGCAAGTCCACTCTCTTGTTGTACCATATCAACAATAGAACGAGGAGTATAACCGTCTTTCTTACCCATTGCTATAAATATACGAGCTGTACCTTTCCTATCCACAGAGAACTTACGTATCTCAGAATATGCGCTAACATCAAGATCACTCTTAAAGGCAAGTTTAAGAAGAGCTGCAATAGCCGTCTTAGGATCGTATGATGTTGCTATCTCCTCTGCCATTTCCGAATAATCGGCAAAGAGCTCTGATTCGATAGTGTCTTTTACGTCAACAAGAATATTTTTCTTCTTTGTAGTTATAATATCATCAATAGTTGGCACTTCCTCTTTACGAATATCGGCCTTCACTTGACGTTTCATAGCTGTGAATTGTCTAAATTCAGCATTTGAGATAAAAGTGATAGCTGTACCTTGATTACCTGCTCTACCAGTACGACCAATACGGTGTACATAAGACTCTGAGTCTTGAGGAAGAGAGTAATTTATGACGTGTGTCAAGTTGTTAACGTCGATACCACGTGCTGCAACATCAGTAGCAACAAGGATATTGACTTGTTTCCTTTTAAATTTACTTAATATCTTTTCACGCAAAGCCTGAGACACATCACCATGAAGCCCCTCAGCAGCATAGCCTCGATCCATAAGCTTAATAACAAGCTCATCGACAAATAGTTTTGTACGACAGAAGATAATGGCATAGAAGTCATTTTCAACGTCTATGATACGTGTAAGAGCATCGAACTTATCACCCTCTCTAACCTCAAAGTAGATCTGATCTGTAAGGTCTGAAGTGAGCATAGTGTTTTCAACCTTTATATGTTGAACATCACGCATAAATTTACGTGATAGGTCAGAAACTTTTTGTGGCATAGTAGCTGAGAATAGCAAGATACGACGTTTCTCGTTACAATTGCTAAGTATCTCTTCTACATCCTCTATGAAACCCATATCAAGCATTTCATCAGCCTCATCAAGGATGAGCCATTTGATGTGATTTAGATTTAACGTTCCACGTTTTAAGTGGTCTAAGATACGACCGGGAGTACCAACAACAATGTCAACGCCTTTTTTAAGTCGTCTAAGCTGCTCCTGCATAGAAGCACCTCCATATATTGCAGATATAGTTGTAGAATTGTCTTTATACGACAAAATTTCGTCTGTCACTTGCAGTGCCAGCTCACGTGTAGGTACAAGAATAAGTGCTTGTACAGGCCCTTCGTTAGGGACAACTTGTTCGAGAATAGGGAGACCAAAGGCAGCGGTTTTACCCGTTCCTGTTTGCGCTTGTGCAATAATGTCGTTCTGATTTGCAAGAAGCACGGGGATGGTCAACGCTTGGATAGCTGAAGGTTTCTCGAAACCCTTCGCTCTGATTGCTTTAAGTGTCTTTTCTGTAAGACCTAAAGACTGGAATTCATCTAATTCTATCATTAATTTTGTATAAGTTCAAATGACACATTGTCATCATAAAAAAGTGCATAACACTTAATTTGCACAAAGATAATCATTTAAAACGGATAAATCGCTATAATTTTTATTTATCGACCTTGTCAACCTCCTTCTGAGCATACTCAAAACCTTTAGTATACCTGTCTATACTAAATTTTATCTCTCTGGTCACATAGTCCCACCTAACAGCAATACCTATAAGAAACATAGCCCCTATGATACACATTACTATAATATTTCGCTTACTCTCTTTTGTCATATCTATTCTCCAAAAAACATAAATACACTCGCCAACAACGCCATACCCGCAACAACCCCATACGTAGATAGGTGATGATGCCCTATACGTCGTGAGGCAGGGATCAACTCGTCAATACTTATATAAACCATAACCCCAGCAACAACAGCAAGCAACGAACTCATGACCACAGCAGACAAGAACGGCATCATAAAGATATAAGCCAAGAAAGCAGCAGCAGGAGAGACAAGACCCGAAAGAAGAGCCGCAAAAAACGCCCTTCGTCGACTTCCAGTAGCTAAAAATATAGGCATGGCAATAGCAATTCCAATAGGTATATTATGGATAACCACAGCAATAGTAACCATAAGCCCAAGACTTCGATCGGTAAGAAGAGTGGTGAAAGTAGCGATACCCTCAGGGATGTTATGAACCCCGATAGCAATAGCAATAGCAATGCCTGTACGTAGCATCTTACCATTCTTCGTTTCACCATCTACATCAGGAAGTTCGGGAGCAGCATTAGGGTGATTATGCACACTCGAAGGTAGCATCCTATCAATACCTATCATAAGAAGCAATCCCAAAACAAACATCAACAACGGCTGCATAGATGCTCTTTTATCATCACCAAAGAGATCAACAAAAGAGTCCCCCACAGATGGCATAATTCCCATAAAAGCAATCATCAACATCGCCCCAGCAGAAAGCCCTATACTAAAAGCTATCACCTTCGGATTTTCCTTGCCCATCAAAAAGACAGACATACCACCAAGTCCCATCGTTAAGCCCGAAGCCAACGTAATAACACTTGCAAAAACTAAATCATTCATACCACAAAGATATTTATAAATTTTGTTATCTAAAACATTTATAAACTTTGTCC
>JAVVUK010000115.1:0-3361 GCA_036653215.1 Rikenellaceae bacterium | reverse complement strand
GAGCAAGTAGCAGAACAAGAGGCGGAGGCTATAAGCGCAGAAGAAGAGAGCGAGGAGAGTGCTAATTTGTCACTTCAAGTGGCAGAATGGCAGGATAAATATATGCGTCTGTCAGCCGAGTTCGACAACTACCGCAAACGTACCTTACGTGAGAAGATGAGCCTTATTGAGTCGGCAAGTGAAGATGTCATAAAAAGCATCCTTCCGGTGATTGACGATATGCAAAGGGCGGAAGAGGCAAACAGCAAGAGTGAGGATATAACAGCCATAAAAGAGGGCGTAAGCCTTATATATAAAAAGCTATACGGCATTTTAGGACAAAAGGGGCTTACGGAGATTGAGGCTGTGGGTCTTCCTTTAGACACTGATGTACACGAGGCAATAGCTCGTTTCCCCGTTGAGGAGGAGGAAAAGAAAGGTCGTATAATTGATGTTGGAGAAAAGGGATATAAGCTAAAAGACAAGGTTATCCGTTTTTCTAAAGTAATAGTAGGAGAATAAAATATGTCAAAGAGAGATTATTACGAAGTACTTGGCGTTGCGAAAACAGCCACAGCCGATGAGATAAAAAAGGCATATCGCCAAGCAGCGATTAAGTATCACCCAGACAAGAACCCTGATAACAAAGAGGCAGAAGAGAAATTTAAGGAGGCTGCTGAGGCGTTTGACGTGTTGAGCAATCCGGATAAGAAGGCTCGTTATGACCAATTTGGACATAGTGGCATGGGGCAGAATGGCGGATACGGAGGCGGAGGCTTTGGTGGTGGTGGCTTCACTATGGAAGACATATTTGAACAATTTGGCGATATATTTGGAGGCGGAGGCTTTGGTGGCTTTAGCGGAGGTCGTCAACAAGGTCGTCGTCAACAAAGAGGCTCAGACCTTCGTGTAAAGGTTAAGATGAACCTCAAAGAGGTGCTTCATGGAGCCGAGAAGAAGCTAAAGATAACAAAAATGGTATCGTGCTCTACGTGTCATGGCACAGGAGCCAAAGACGACAAGTCTTATACCAATTGTACTACCTGCAACGGCTCTGGATATGTCACACGTATGGTAAATACCTTTTTCGGACAATCACAAACGACACAGGCGTGTCCCACTTGTAAGGGTGCCGGTAAGATAATAACCGAGAAATGTGCTTCTTGTCATGGCGATGGGGTCATCAAAGCAGACGAGGTGATAGAAATAAGGATCCCAGCAGGCGTGGGCAACGGAATGCAACTTTCTGTTTCGGGCAAGGGTAATGCAGCACCACATGGAGGCATAAATGGGGACTTACTTGTTGTTATAGAAGAGATTGCCGATCCTCAGCTTAAACGTGAAGGGAACGACCTTATATATAACCTAAACCTAAGTATCACAGATGCCATCTTCGGAGGCACTGTAGATGTCCCAACAATAGACGGCAAGGCTCGTGTTAAGATAGAGAAAGGAACAGGAGCCGGCAAGATCTTACGTCTTCGTGGCAAAGGGCTTCCCGACATAAACGGATATGGCACTGGCGACATTTTAGTGTGCACAGACGTATATATACCAACCAAACTCAGCAAAGAAGAGCAAAAAGCACTTGAGGGCATCAAAGACTCTGAAAATCTAAAACCTAAGAAGACCGATGAGCCCAATATTTTCGAACGTGTAAAAGCATTCTTCAGTTAGAAAAATAATATATACAATAATAAAGAGGATAGTGAAACTAAAATTTCACTATCCTCTTTATTGTAATATCCCATTTTGAAACAATAAACGGCATTCTTTTCAGCCTATTTTCAGCCTATTTTCAGCTCCATATAAGTAGCTATACAACTTCAAAGCATAAAAAAGGAAACCACTAAGTAATTGACAAATAATATTATATACGCATATTACTGAAACACAGCACGATACGTATATAAACATTAAAAAACTGCAAAAAAAATAACATTTTTAATAAAATTACCACTATCTTTGTCTCAGACTTTTATCTTTCATATCATAATTAATGTGTCCTTTTTGAACACAAGATATGAATTATAAAATATCAATATTACATGGTAACATCATTATTGCATATAATATATCTTTTATTTTAGGCATTAATGTTTAAACCGTAATTAAAAAATAAAAAAATGGAAAAAATGAAAACAATTTACGCAACACCAACAATCGAAATGATTGAAGTATGCGTAGAGCAAGGAATTGCAGCATCTGGAGGGGTTATAGTTCCCCCAAGATTAGATGTAGACGACAGCTGGAACTAATTGATGAAGAAAATTAAAAAAATCATGAAAAATTTATTATTATCCGCATTATTCGTCATTGCTTTTTCTGCTTGTTCAAAATCGGACGAAACAGTTATAACAAACAATGAAGAAAACATCCCTATGGAAGATCGTATATCTTCTATTAGTGTATCACGTGAAATAGAAACTAAAGTAGGTCTTGATGCCGACGGACTAACATTTGTTTGGCAAGCAGGCGACAAAGTATTGATGTGCGAAATTGCAGACGGAGGAAAATCCTTTTCTGGCAGAAACGTCACTTTCACCTATGACAAACCTAACGAAGACGGCACAGCTCGTTTTATAGGAGACCTTAATAATTTTATGGTCGAAGGACGTTCTTATATTGCTTGCCACAAAGCATCTGGCATGGTTACAGGTCCGGTAACCGGGTCTGATAAACTCGGATATGAGATACCTGCCACAATACAAACAGGGGAAACTAACAACTACCTATCAAATATGCTATTTGTATCAGCTCCGGTTGTTGCAGCAAAAACCAATAACATATTTACACTAAAACACACTATGGCTGTCATGAAGTTTATCTTGAAAAATGGTAAAGACGCTTCAAAGACAATCAAATCTGTGTCTATGACTTCTACAAAACCATCAAGTTTTTATCAAACATTAAACATCTCTACTAACGGGACAATACAAACTAATTCGACCACAACTTCTAAAGTAGAAGTTGCAGTATCGGGATTAACCATTAGTAAAGAAGTTGCCATTTACGCTTTAGTATCTGCACGCCAAGCAACAGGGGTAACCCTTAGTGCTGTAATGGTCGACGGAAGCAACCAGGTTTTTGAAGCTACATCTGTAAAAGCTGAACGTGAAATTAGAAATGGGAGCTTAAACAACGCAAGCATCGACTGTGCCACTACTCCTTCTATGAGCTATCCTGTTGGTGGAATCTATCCAGATCCACGTAGCGGACTTGAGCCTCAAGGGATTGTTATCTCGGCAACCACAAAAGCCGGCAGTACAGGTCGTATGATACACAAAACAGACACTAATCAAAACAGAAACAATTGTAAAGCTTGGGCTTCTGGATTAGGAACAGGCTGGGAACTTGCATCTCTTGCTGACTATAAAGAAAT
>JAVVUK010000114.1:0-3535 GCA_036653215.1 Rikenellaceae bacterium | reverse complement strand
ATCGACTAAACGACACAACGGCTTTAATTGTGACAACCGACTTCTTCCCTCCTGTATGTTCGGGAGCAGGAGATTTTGGAGAGATTGCAGCAGCAAACTCACTGAGCGACATATACGCTATGGGAGGAACGCCTCTCTTAGCTCTTAACTTAAATATGTTTCCTTCAAAAAATATTCCGCTCACCGTTCTCCGAGATATTCTTTTGGGCGGAGCACGTAAAGTACAAGAAGCAGGTGCTTTTACTATGGGAGGACACACCATTGACGATGCTACACCAAAATATGGATTGGCAGTGGTGGGAACAGTATCTCCTGACAAACTCATAACAAACAGCGGACTTCGTGAGGGTGATGTAATGATCCTCACCAAGCCTCTGGGTGTGGGGGTCATTATTGCAGCACAAAGAATGGGGATAGCAGACTCTAAAGCGTATAATGAAGCCATCAAACAGATGAAACTGCTAAATAAACACGGAGCCGAGATGATGCAAAAATATGGTGTCAAGGGGGCTACCGACATAACAGGCTTTGGACTTGCAGGACATAGTCAAAAAATGGCTTCGGCAAGTGGTGTCACAATAGAAATTGACAGTCAAAAACTTCCATCTCTTCCACAGGTAATAGAACTTCTTGAAGAAGGCTGTATTCCAGGAGCAGCATTTAGGAACTTGGATTATATAGAAAATAAAGTCCTGTTTTTAGATAGCTGCACAACGAGCTACAAAATGTTATGTTGCGACGCACAAACTTCAGGTGGTCTTCTTATGGGTGTTTCACCAGAACAAGCAAACCTATTAATGAAAAATCCACTTTGTCAAGATTTCCATATAATTGGACAAGTAGTGTCAAAAGGTAAATTTAACTGTGTTATAAAATAAACATTTACTGTTTTATTAATTCAATTACGTTAATTTACTATTTACTTGATACTTTTCTACTAAATTCATCAAAAATAAAAAAAATAACAGGTAAAATATTTGCATTTGTATATTTTACCTATTATATTTGCACCAGATAACAATAGAAAAACATAATTGTAGTCGTAATAATTTCACAGAACGTTAATATTAGGTTGGTAAAAATGTCGTTTAGGGTCAGACCTAAACGGCATTTTACGTTTTATATACTAATTATTTGCTCTTATTAAATTACATAATAATACTAAATGAGTTTATATTATAATATATCATTACCTATAAATGCTTTAACGATGTGTTTAAAAATGCAACAAGTATAAAAATAAGACTTATTATAAACAAAATTAAATAATCATAAACAATTCGACTATAAACTCAAAATTATTTTATTACATTTGCATAAATCTAACACTAATACATTATGGATAAGACAAATGAATTTATTGAACGGGAAGAGCGGTTCGGTGCCCACAACTACCATCCACTTCCTGTCGTTCTCGAAAGAGGAGAAGGCGTTTTTATGTGGGACGTTAATGGTAAAAGGTATTTTGACTTTCTTTCTGGCTATTCTGCCATAAATCAAGGACATTGTCACCCAAAAATTGTTGCTGCTCTTATAGCACAAGCACAAAAGTTAGCTTTAACATCAAGAGCTTTTCACGCCAGTATATTTGGCGAATACCTCGAATTTACAACTAAATTCTTCGGATACGATAAACTATTACCTACAAACAGTGGCGTTGAAGCAGTAGAAACAGCAATAAAACTGGCACGTCGTTGGGGCTATGACAAAAAAGGATTAGCCGAAAATAGTGCTAAAATTATAGTATGCGAAAACAACTTTCACGGCAGAACAATAGCAGCAATTACCTTATCGACTGACCCTGAGTCTTATGGCGGATTTGGACCATTGGCTCCCGGATTTATAAAAATCCCTTTTAACAACACAAAAGCCCTTGAAGAGGCACTCAAAGATAAAAATGTAGCCGGATTTCTTGTCGAACCGATACAAGGAGAAGCAGGCATAATCGTTCCAGACGATGGATATCTTAAAAAATGTTATGACCTATGTAAAAAGAATAACGTTCTCTTTATTGCAGACGAGATACAAGTAGGGATATGCCGTACAGGAAAGATGTTATGTTGTGACCATGAAAACGTACATCCCGACATACTGATCTTAGGAAAAGCATTATCCGGAGGTATGTATCCTGTATCTGCCGTATTAAGCTGTGACGAGGTGATGCTAAACGTAAAACCAGGTCAACACGGCTCTACCTTTGGCGGTAGCCCTATCGCTTGTAGCGTTGCTATGGCGGCTTTAAAAGTTGCTCGTGATGAGAATATGGCAGAGAATGCAGCGGTAATGGGCGAGTTATTCCGTAACGAACTTCGTAAGATAAACTCTCCTGCAGTCGAGGTTATACGTGGCAAAGGTCTTCTTAACGCCGTTGTCATAAAGCCTCATAAAGGCAAAACAGCATGGGACCTATGTCTTCTTCTTCGTGACAGAGGACTACTTGCCAAACCTACACATGACCACATAATACGTTTTGCTCCGCCATTGGTTATCACAAAAGAACAGATAATGGAATGTGTGGCTATAATTGCAGACGCTCTAAAAGAATATCACAAATAAAAACTATAAAATGAAGATAAATGTAATTGGAGTACCACTCAATTTAGGCTGCGATCGGCAAGGAGTGGAGCTTGCTCCAAACAAACTACGGGAACACGGTCTATTAGGTGTAATAAGAGCAAATGGGCATCGCACATTCGACTTGGGAAACCTATATATCCCACCTGTAACTCTTGAAGATAAATATACGGCTAATAGCCACATGAAATATCTTGATGCTATTTTGGAGGTTAACACAAACCTTGCAGAGCTTGTCTACGACACATTGCAAGGCGATGGATTTCCAATAGTTGTAGGAGGAGACCACTCTTTAGGACTTGGAAGTGCTTCAGGAGTCGGTATGTGTTTTGATGATTTCGGGATTATATGGATTGATGCTCACGGAGACATAAACACTTCTGAGACATCGCCAAGCGGAAACGTACACGGAATGCCTCTTAGCGCATTGATGGGTGAAGGGAGCAAAGAACTTGTTAACCTATATCATCCCGGCAATAAGGTAAATCCGGAAAATGTATTTCTAATCGCCACACGTGACCTCGACAAGGGTGAACAAGAGATGATAAAGCAAAAGAAGCTTAATGTATATTCTATGGAGACTATACACAAGAAGAAAATTGCTTTCGTGGTTGAAGATATTAAAAAGAGACTTCTTGCCAGTAAAGTGAAGAACATACATCTAAGCATCGACATAGACAGCATAGATCCTGATTTTGCTCCTGGCACAGGAACAAAGGTTACTGACGGGTTGACAGTTGCCGATTTCTATGAAGTCATAGATGGCATTTTATCACTCAACGTTGTCAAGTCAATCGACTTAGTAGAGCTAAATCCCCTCTTAGACGACAAGAAAGACAGCACCACTCGTCTTTGTATCGACATAATAGATTTCATAACAAAACGGATATAAATAGCATACAAATAAATAGGGCTTATCGATGATAAGCCCTATTTATTTGTTATATATCTTTCTGTTAGC
>JAVVUK010000113.1:0-3639 GCA_036653215.1 Rikenellaceae bacterium | reverse complement strand
CCCCACGCCTCTCGGCACTAGATCCTAAGTCTAGCGCGGCTACCAATTACGCCACATCCGCATTCCTTAGGTTTTTATTTCTCTTTTGCGTGACAAAGATAGTTATTATTATTTATATACCAAATAATATTTAATATTTTTTTTAGATAACCTTTTAGATGCCTATTTCAAGTATCTTAAAGGACATCTTTGCACCAGAGGGAACAGTAACATCTACCACATCGCCAACTTTCTTGCCTAAAAGTGCCTGCGCAATAGGAGTTCCGATAGCTAAACGACCATCTTTAACAGAGGCTTCTTTTTCTGAAACAAGAGTAAAAGTAACCTCTTTATTTATAGATAAGTTCATTAGATGTACCTTATTAAGTATTCTAACTGTATCTATCTTCATCTGAGATTGGTTTACAATGCGTGCAGCAGAGAACATAGCTTCCATTTTAGCTATTCTCATCTCTAACATACCTTGTGCCTCTTTTGCGGCATCATATTCAGCATTTTCAGAAAGGTCTCCCTTATCACGTGCCTCCGCAATTTGGGCGGAGATAGCAGGACGCTCGACACTTCTTAATTGTTCAAGTTCCTTTTTGAGGTTATTATACCCCTCTTCTGTTAAATAAATTATATCTGCCATAATTTCAGTTTTAATACATTTTGATAAAACAAAATTCTAACCGCAACAATTGCGGTTAGAATTCTTATTCTTTCTTTTGCAAAGATAATACAAAAGAATTGATATTACAAATTTTTAAACTTACAATCTGTTTAAATTGCTATTTATCGCATTTTCAGTATCCATTCTTTAGCATTAACAAACATCTCGATCCATGGAGTAACTTCGTCAGAAGGTCTGTTTTCAGGATAATATGCCCAATTCCAAGGTCTCATACACCTTTCAGGGTGAGGCATGATAGCAAGATGACGACCATCGTCAGAACTTATAGCTGCGGCATTATAGTCGCTACCGTTAGGATTTGCAGGATATTGATCGTAACTATATGTAACCGGGATATTGTAGTTTTCAATAGACAAAGGAAGCTTAAACTTACCCTCACCATGCGAAACCCACACTCCTAAAGAAGCACCTGAAAGAGAAGAAAGCATAACACTGTTATTTTCCTCAATTTTAACTCCTATAAAGGCAGCCTCAAGTTTATGAGAGTCATTATGAAGCATTTTAGGCTTTTCTTTGTGTTTAGGAGTAATCAGACCAAGCTCTATAACTAACTGACAGCCATTACATACACCCAAAGAAAGAGTATCTTTACGTGCATAGAAGTTGTCGAGTGCCTTTTTTGCTTTTTCGTTATATTTGAAAGCTCCAGCCCACCCTTTAGCAGAGTTGAGAACATCTGAATTTGAGAAGCCTCCCACAAAAGCAATAAGGTTTACATCTTCAAGGGTCTCACGTCCACTCATAAGGTCTGTCATGTGAACGTCTTTAACATCAAAGCCTGCAAGATACATACTCCACGCCATTTCACGATCGCCATTTGAACCTTTCTCACGAATGATAGCCGCCTTAACTCCACTTGCGCCATCACGACGTTCTGAAAGTCCATATTTAGAGAGTTTCCCTGTGAAGGATAGAGGGAAAGAGAACTCTAAAGGTTGTTTTTTATAATTGTCAAAACGTTTTTTAGCCTGTTTCTCACCGCTTTGTTTGCAATCGAGAAGATATGAGGTTTTATACCACACATCACGAAGAGCATCTATATCTAAAGGAATTGTATTTATGGTAAAACGTCTTTCATTATTTGTTCTACCGATAATTGAAGCTTCAACGCCCTTTGCCTTAAGTTCTTTTACGATAGCAGCACCATCTTTCACTTGCATCACAATAGATGGCTTTTCACTAAATAGTGCTCTTACAAGATCTTTCTCGCCTAAAGCCATGATATTTGAGGAGATACCCATTTTATCACTTCCGAAACTCATCTCAAGTAGCGTTGTGATAAGACCACCCGCTGAAACGTCATGTCCAGCCAACACCTTACCCTCACATACAAGTTCTTGAACAGCAACAAACGCCTTCTTGAAATATTCGGGAGACTCAACGGTAGGTACATCTTCACCGACACGCCCCATAACTTGAGCAAAGCTACTACCACCAAGACCAAATGCAGATTTAGAGAAATCTACATATACAAGGTCTCCACCACACTCTTTAAGGGTTGCCTTCACAGATTTGCCGATGTCACTCACCGCACCAGAAGAGGTAATGATTACCGTTCCTGGAGAGTAAACAAGCTCGCCACTCTTATATTTTTGGGTCATTGAAAGAGAGTCTTTACCAGTCGGAACATTTATCCCAAGACCAATAGAGAAGTCTGAAACAGCCTCAACAGCCTTATAAAGACGAGCATCCTCACCTTCATTTTTACATGGCCACATCCAGTTTGCACTTAGCGAGACACCGCTAATGCCATATTCCATAGGCACAAACACAATGTTTGTCATTGCCTCAGCAATAGCAAGCACTGAACCTTTAGCAGGGTCTGCCATAGCAGCTACAGGAGCATGACCAAGAGCTGTTGCGATACCTTTTTTACCTATAAAATCAAGAGCTACAACGCCAGCGTCATTTATCGGAAGTTGGATACGTCCTGCGGTTTGTTGCATAGCAACACGTCCTGTAACAGAACGGTCTACCTTATTGGTAAGCCAATCTTTACAAGCCACAGCTTCTATACGAAGGACATCTTTTATGTAGTTTTCTATTTCCGCATTTTTATATTCAATAGCCTTATATTTTTCGACTACTGTTTTATCGGTAAGCACTGTTTGAGGTGCTTTACCAAACATATAGTCGAGTTTTAGATCTATTGGCTTTTCACCAGTTTCGTTATTTACAAAGGTAAATTTCATGTCCCCTGTTGTTTCTCCTATTACATACATCGGAGAACGCTCACGTGAGGCGATACGCTCTATTTCGTCTATATATTTTTTGTCTACCACAAAGCCTATACGCTCTTGCGACTCGTTACCCACAATTTCCTTAGCAGAAAGAGTAGGATCACCTATTGGGAGTTTGTCTATATCGACACGTCCTCCAGTAGCCTCAACAAGTTCAGAGAGACAGTTTAGGTGTCCTCCTGCGCCATGGTCGTGTATTGAGATTATAGGGTTTTTGTCGGCTTCCGACAGAGCACGTACTGTGTTATATGCTCTTTTTTGCATCTCAGGGTTAGAACGTTGAATAGCGTTTAGCTCGATAGCATTTGCATATTCGCCCGTCGCAACAGAAGAGACAGCACCGCCCCCCATACCGATACGGTAGTTATCTCCACCAAGAAGCACCACTTTGTTCCCTGCAATAGGCTCATCTTTCAAAGAGTCTACCTTTTTAGCATACCCCACACCACCAGCAAGCATGATGACCTTATCGAAGCCATATTGTTTGTCGTTTTCTGCGTGTTCAAATGTAAGTAGAGACCCGCAAATTAGAGGTTGCCCAAATTTATTACCAAAGTCAGAGGCTCCATTAGAGGCCTTTATAAGTATCTCCTCAGGGGTTTGATATAGCCACTGACGACCTTTTCCTTTTTCCCAAGACCTGTCGTTTTCAAGACGTGGGTATGAAGTCATATAGACCGCTGTTCCAGCAATTGGGAAAGACCCTTTGCCACCAGCCATACGGTC
>JAVVUK010000112.1:0-3684 GCA_036653215.1 Rikenellaceae bacterium | reverse complement strand
CCCTATTGTGATCCATCGTAAGAACGACCACCCAAGAGGAATAAGATTTTGGAAAGTCCTATCATAAGACTTCATTGTATTATAGTCGTTAGGACCAAAATAGAAGTCTAAATCGTAATTTGTCGTTGACGGAGAGTAAGGAAGTGACAACTTAGCGATAAAATGTTTAAGATTTCCGCTTTTAGGATCAAAGGTTGTGTATGCTAAATCACCATTTAGGAAACCATCATCAGAGACTATGATAGAAGAGAAGAATTGTTGCTTAAATGCCACCCATTCTAACTTTGTACCTACACTTTCGTCCTCATTTTTTGTAGATGCAGAGAGCTCCTCAACCTCTTTTGAGTTAGGTGCCTTATACCCTATTGTTGTATATTGGTTCTCATATTCAAAGCCTCTCTCCTGCTGTGGAGCCACAGTAGCCCACAAAACAGATAAACTTGTTTGTGCAGGATCTAAGAAGTGCTCCATATTGTTGAAAGAGATGTTGAAATCTACCATATAACTGCCTTGAACCAAAGCATAACGATATTCTACCCACGACAAAGAGTCGGCATAGAGACGCATAGAGATCGCTTTATCGCTATTTTCAACAATCTTAAAGTAGCGTTGTGAGGTATTTACGCTGCCATAAGTCGAATTTGTATAAAAGGTAAGGTTAAACTCTGAGTCTTGTTCTTTAAAAAGCATCAATGGATCACCACTGTATGTTTTATAATCTTTAAGTTCAACGCTTCTCACTGCTCCACCCTTATTAGATAAGGTTACAATCATCTTGTCGTTTTGAAGCGTATAATATTCTTGCTCACCAAAGAATGACGACGACAAAGAATATTCTGAAGAATCTTGAATATTGTTTTCTATGATTACCGGAGACGCTGTTGTCTCGGCAGAAGTTAATTCTCCAACGATAGTATCCGTTTTGGGGTTTACAAGAGCCTGCTGTGCGGTGTTTATAGAGTCTGCCTTCATTTTAATGGCAGCCTGCTCTGACATTTGTTTTTGGCTATACCAAGAAAAGCCCATCACAATTGCCAACATCAGCACAAAGCCGATAACTGTATTTTTATTCATTATTTATTTTCTGAATGGTTAATTGCCGCTTTTACTAAAGAGACGAATAGTGGATGTGGGTTAACGACAGTACTTTTATATTCTGGGTGATATTGGACACCTACAAACCAAGGATGTGAAGGCACTTCTACGACTTCCACAAGCTCTGTTTCGGGGTTAAAGCCAGTGGCTATCATACCGTTACGATCAAGAATATCTTTGTATTTGTTGTTAAACTCATAACGATGACGGTGACGTTCCATTATATTTTTCTTACCATAAGCCTCAAAAGCATGACTTTTCTCACTCAAAGTACAAGCATAAGCCCCAAGACGCATAGTACCACCCATATTGACTATATTTTTCTGTTCATCCATAAGGTCGATAACCAAATTTTCACTTTGAGGATCAAACTCCATAGATGTGGCATCTTTAAGCCCTAAGACATTACGAGAATATTCTATAACGGCACATTGCATACCAAGACATATACCAAGGAATGGGATCTTGTTTTCACGAACATATTTTATAGCTTCTATCTTACCCTCAATGCCTCTATCGCCAAAGCCCGGAGCCACAACCACACCATTGAGACCCTCTAATAAAGAGTGGTCTTCAGAGGTGATCTTAGAAGAATCTATATATCGTAAATTTACCTTAGTTTCATTTGCAGCACCTGCATGGATAAACGACTCTACAATAGATTTGTAAGCATCTGGAAGTTCTGTATACTTGCCTATAAGCCCGATAGAAACACTCTTTTTAGGATGTTTTATACGTTTTAAGAAGTCTTCCCAACTTTTAAGATCTATCTCTCTTTTTGGTAATTTTAGCTTTTCAATAGCAACAAGATCTAACTTCTGATCTAACATAAGAAGCGGCACTTGGTATATTGTAGGGACATCTATAGACTCTATAACAGCTTCTTTATATAGGTTACAGAAAAGAGCCACTTTACTTTTTATATCGTCGTTTAACTTATGCTCCGTACGAAGAACAAGGATGTCTGGTTGGATACCACTTTCCAAAAGAGCCTTTACAGAGTGTTGTGTAGGTTTTGTCTTAAGCTCTCCCGATGCTTTCATGTATGGGATAAGGGTAAGATGTATAAAAAGAGTATTTCCAGCACCAAGAGTATATTTTAGTTGACGAACAGCCTCTATATAAGGAAGCGATTCTATGTCACCTACCGTACCTCCAATTTCTGTTAAGATGATGTCGTATTTGCCTTCATTACCCAAAATTTGGATGCGGCGTTTTATCTCATCTGTAATATGAGGCACAACTTGCACTGTCTTTCCAAGATATTCACCACGACGTTCTGCACTTATCACGTGTTGATATATGCGTCCTGTGGTTACATTATTTGCCTGTGAGGTAGGAATATTTAAAAATCGTTCATAGTGACCTAAGTCGAGGTCTGTCTCAGCACCATCATCAGTAACGAAACACTCACCATGCTCATAAGGGTTTAGTGTACCCGGATCTATATTGATATATGGGTCTAACTTTTGAATTGTGACACTATATCCTCTCGCCTGAAGAAGTTTTGCCAATGAAGCAGATATTATACCTTTCCCTAATGATGAGGCAACACCCCCCGTAACGAAAATATATTTAGTCTCTTTTTTCATATATTTGTCTCTTTAAGTGCAAAGCACTATTTATTATCTATTATCTTTATTTTTTCTTTTAACGTAACGATGCTTTCTTTGGCCGCCTTTATCTTATTTTCAACATCTCTAATCATAGCCTCAGCATTTTTACTTTTAGCAAAGAAACCGATATTGTTTTCCCATAGCATGATATCACCTTCTACCTCTTTTATTTTAAATAGAAGTCTCTCCCTATCTTGATTTAACCCTTTAGGATTAGTCGCTTTTATCGAAGATACTTTGTTTTTGAACTTATCTAATTTATGTTCATTGTAACTACCTTTAAAAGTCTTAAAGAGTGTATTTATGAGTTCTCGGTATTCATTTTGAACTTTATCTTTCATCTTTATAGAGACAAAGCCTATCTCACCCCAACGATTTTGTATCTCTTTTAGAGTATCAAGTGCAGCCTCAGGAGTTGTTGCAGTAAAGTTTTTAAGTTCTTCTATGATTGATAATTTAGCCTTAAGATTATCGTCATATTTTTTATCTTGGACTTCAAAGTGAGCCGATTTTCTTCCAAAAAACGTATCACAAGCCTTGCGAAAACGTGTCCACAACTCGTCTGACTCTTTTTTAGCCACAGAGCCAACGCCCTTCCATGCTTTTTGAAGTTCTAAAAGAGCGGCAGTTGCGCTACCCCATTCTTCGCTCATCTGAAGCTCTTCAGCTTTAAGACAAAGTTCTGTCTTTTTACTTAGATTATCGTCATATCGCTCTCTAAGAGACATAAAGTATTCGTGTTTCTTAAAAAAGAAATCGTTACATAATCCTTTAAATTCTTCGTATATATGAGTGTTATCTTTTTTTGGAGCAAAACCTATTGTCTTCCACAACTTTTGAATATCTGAAATGACGGCAGTCTCTGTCTCCCACTCTTTGCGTGAGGCAGGTTGCGACTCAAGGATGGTTCTTACTTTATCACAAAGTTCTTTTTTAAGATTTAAGTTGGTAAGTTGTTCTTGCTTAACACCTT
>JAVVUK010000111.1:0-3689 GCA_036653215.1 Rikenellaceae bacterium | reverse complement strand
GAAAATCGTCCTTTCTCTTTTTTTATCGTGTCTAAGCGTTATCGCTTTGGCTCAATATGTAGTGTCTGAAATAGACCCTATCTCTTATCGATGGAAACAGATAAAACGAGAAGATGCAGGGAAAATCATATATCCCGATTTCCTTGAAGAACGAGCACTTATGGTCGCTAACATTTCCGACACCATACGTCCATATATCACATACGGATTATACAATCGTGTCTATGACTTTCCCATTTCACTACATCCATCTACAATATTATCAAATGGGATGGTGACATGGACACCAAAACGTATGGAGCTTATGACCGCCCTACCAACAGGATCTTTCGCCGTGCCATGGCTCACACAACTAACAATACACGAAAGTAGACACGTGGTGCAGCTCTCCAACCTCAACCAAGGATTTACTAAAGGAGCAAGCTACATTTTAGGAGAACAAGCTCCTGGCATTATGGCTATTGTCATGCCTCAATATTTCTATGAGGGGGATGCTGTGGCTGCTGAGACTGAGATGACCATGTTCGGACGTGGACTTCAGCCGGAATTTACAATCGCCTATCGTGCCATGATGAATGAGGAGACAAAGAAACTCAACATCTCGAAGATGAAGTTAGGTTCTTATATAGACTATATTCCAAGCCCTTATGAGTTTGGCTATCAGATAACACAATTTGGACGTGAATATTATGGCGATGACTTCTGGGAGAAGATAATAAACTATGTCTCTCGCCGCTCATACACCATATTTTCATATCACTTTGCCTTTAAGAAATATACAGGCAAAAGCTCCGACAGCCTCATTACAAGAACATTTACAGACCTAAAAGAATATTGGCACGAAGCATCACAAGTTGAAAACAGCTCTATCTTAACGCCAAATAACTCTAAATTCTACACTACCTACTCCAACCCTATGGAGATAAACCCCTCTTTGGTGTTATCGCTTAAGGAGTCAAAACGAGAAGCTACAAAATTTGTCATCATAGACCCTATCAGCGGCAATGAACGTGAATTTAAATATGTGGGTTATGTGACAAGTCGACCTACAAAAATAGGAAATAAGATCTTATGGACAGAATATAAGCCCTCTCTATTTTGGGGAAACAAAGACCGCTCGGAGATAAGATACCTCAACATTGAAGATCCTCATAAAAAAAGACCTTATTCATCACAACCAAAGAGTGTAAAGACCATAAAAGACGATGTTTTTTATCTCACCCCTCTTGGAAATAAAGGCTATGCGATGATCTCGTTCGACAAGGAAAACAGAAGCTATTTACTCATCACAGACACTCTTTTCCACGTGAAACACAACTTTCCTATCGCCGATCCTTACACAACTTTCAACGGCCTTGCTTGGGATGAAGACACAGAGACATTAGCGGCGATAGTATTAGACAAAAGAGGTATGTTTTTGGCATCTTTCGACATAGAAAACGGAGAGATGACCGAGATTACCGATCCGTCCTATATAACTCGCAACAACCTACGTGCCGAAGGGGGAAAATTATATTTTAACTCCATAGCCTCTGGAAAAGATGAGGCTCATATATTTTACATAAAGAGCGGCAAGGAACTTAGACTCACGACATCAAAATATGGTTCTATATCACCAAACCCCACCTCCGACTCGACGATACTTCTAAACACATATACCAAACTTGGATATAGGCTTGCTCGTCAAAAGTTAGACTCTTCGTCTATGGCTGTTGTTGAACAAACCAAACTTCCTAAAAACATAATAAACTATCCTTTCCGTTCTTGGAATGTGCCGAAGATAGATACTATGGATATTACCTCTGCCGACCCTAAAACATATGAAATTACAAAATATCATAAAGCAGGACACTTATTTAAGGTGCATAGCTGGATCCCTCTATTTCTAAATGCCGATGATTTAGTAAACGAGCGTAACGTAACAATAGGTGCCGGAGCAACAGTAATGTCGCAAAACACGCTTAATACGATGGTTGCAGGAGCCGGGATTGGCTATGTGAATGGCGGACACGGAATAGGAAATGTAAATTTGACATATCGTGGACTCCCTGTGGTTTTAGATTTCGAATTTGTATATGGAGGAGGAAAACAACTTTTGTATGGACTACATAGGAAAGATATTTTTGAAAGGAAAAACTTCATCTCTACAATGATAAAGGCATCTCTTCCTTTTAATTTTTCAGAGGGTAACAGAAATCGTCTTTTATCGTTAGGGATAGAATACGAATATAACAATGGGCTATATCAAAACCCAAGTAACTACAAGGAAAGAGATATATTAACAGGAATACATAAATTCACAAGCGAGATAAGTTTTGAAAGTTATGCACATAAAGCGACAAACGACCTATCTCCACGATTTGGCTATTTCGTGGCATTACAATCGGTCTTCAGCCCCGGACAAAAAGATTTTGGTAAAGTAGGGTCTTTCTATTGGGGCGTATTCTTACCAGGATTTTTAAAAAACAACTCTGTGACTATTAAAGTAGCTTACCAATATCAAAATCCCGAAGAACTTAACTTCCAACAATCTATCCTTTTCCCTCATGGAGTGGATATAGTGGGAGCTATGGAACATCAATGGGGTTCTCGGTTGAGCTATAAAGCACCTCTCTTATATCCAGATGTGGCTTTCTTGTGGAATAACATATATATAAAACGCTTTTGGATCGATCTTTTTGGAGAGATGGCACAATATAATTTGGTGCATAGGGATGACTGGAATAGCGTTTATACCTATGGCTTTACCCTACATACGAACTTTAATGTTCTTAATATTTCAAACGATATAGATTTGGCGTTATCTCTTTTTAAACCAAGTGATATAAAAAGCCCTCTTTTCACAATCGGATTGGGCGTTGCATTTTAAATATTAGTATATTTGTCATAAAATCTAACCTGTAATATATGAAGAAACTACTTTTTGCAGTAACACTATTGCTTTCGACAACTGCTATGGCACAGCATAAAGAGATCACCCTCGAAGAGGTGGTCGAAAAGAGCCCTATTGAAACCATATATCTGCCTGCTCTACAATGGCTCAAAGATGGCAACGGATATAGCAAAGTTGAGTTTAACAAAGAAGTGGGAGGGAGTGAAATTGCTCGCTATGAGGCTAAAGACAACAGTCGTACAGTAATAGTCCCTGCCGAAAAACTCATAGATCCCATAACAAAAAAGAACATTGAGATAAAAAGTTTTCAATGGTCAGACGACAATTCTAAAATTTTGATTTTCAACAACACAAAACGTGTTTGGAGATATGAGACACGTGGTGACTATTGGGTGTTAGACCTTAAAACAGGACTTTTGAGACAGATTGGCAAAGAGAAGCCTTCTTCATCTCTTATGTTCGCCAAGTTCTCTCCCGACGGCACAAAAGTGGGATATGTATCAAAGAATAATATTTATGTAGAAGACATCGCCACTGGCATTGTCACACCAATCACCACAGACGGAGGAGACGAAATTGTAAACGGCACCTTCGACTGGGTCTATGAAGAAGAATTTAACTGTCGTGACGGCTTTCGTTGGAGTCCTAACAGCAAATATATAGCATACTGGAGGTCTAACACCTCTGGCACAGGCACCTTTTACATGATAAACAACATAGACTCTCTATATTCAAAACCTATGGCTTTCCCTTACCCCAAAGCAGGGACCACAAACTCGGAAGTTAAGGTAGGGTG
>JAVVUK010000110.1:0-3833 GCA_036653215.1 Rikenellaceae bacterium | reverse complement strand
ACCCTACCGCAGCACCGGATACTGATGCGTTTGTCTTTACCACATTGCCAAAAATCCCGGCAGTAGCCAAAGACTTTATAACACGCATCTTGCTGAAGTTACGAGTGTTCATGATGTGGTATAACACAGCAGGCACAACCCCCGACGATCCGCAAGTAGGAGCAGTAACAATCTCTCCGCCCGATGCGTTTTGCTCGCTTACAGCCAAGGCGTAAGCATATACATTGCCTCGATAACGTAAGTTTTCAGCATAACTTTGTGAACGTACAAAATAGTCAGATGCTTTACGTTTTACATTAAGCCCACCCGGTAAAACACCATCGTTCTGAAGCCCATCAATTACACTCTTACACATAACATCCCATATATAATCTAAGTAGTCTACAATGTCGCTATCTTCATATTCAAAGACATATTCCCAATATGTACGACCAGATTTTTCACAATATTTTAAGATGTCTGTTATGTTTGTAAGTGGATATATATGTTTTTCTTCAGGGTCACAAGATCCCTCTTCATTAGCCAAAGAGCCTCCGCCAACACTATATATCTGCCATCTGTCGATCTCTCTGTTTTCACTGTCAAAAGCCTTATATAACATGGCGTTTGGATGAAAAGGTAAAAAGATGGTGGGTCTCCACACAATTTCTGTCGGAGCAATAGCTTCAAGTTGTGAGAGGATAGCCTTGTCAGTAAGGTGACCACGCCCTGTTGCAGCAAGAGAGCCATAAAGGGTTACTTCAAAACGAGAAGCCCCTATATTTTTTTCACCAAACATTTTTGCAGCGGTCTTAGGACCCATAGTGTGACTACTTGATGGTCCGTTGCCGACCATATATAATTTTTTTAACGATTCCATGATTTCTATTTTGTTGAGCAAAGATATGTAATTTATTTGAATTCCTATTATATCGTTAATACTATGCTAATTACAAAAGAATTATTATTTATAATCTGTTTATAAACAATGTTTTACGATAAATGTAAAATCATTTATCGAATTTTATTTTTTACTTCCGAAAAAGATTGTAATTTTGTTTCCGAAAAAAAATAGAGAATTCTATTTATTATAAAAAAAATATTCATTCCATAAAAATAACAAACTATGAACATTCCATCAAATCTAAAGTACTCTAAAGACCACGAGTGGATAAGAGTAGAAGGAGACGTAGCTTACATCGGAATTACCGATTTTGCTCAATCTCAACTTGGCGACATCGTATTCGTTGACGTTGCAACAGAGGGTGAGACTCTTGAACAAGACGAAGTATTTGGCTCTATTGAAGCTGTGAAAACCGTATCTGACGCTTTCATGCCAGTATCTGCTGAAATTCTTGAATTTAATGAAGCTCTTAACGACGCTCCAGAATCTATCAACAAAGATCCATATGGTGAAGGTTGGATCCTAAAAGTAAGAGTTACAGATCCTGCTCAAGTAGAAGCTCTTCCATCTGCTGAGGATTATGCTAAACTTATAGGTTAATTCACATACCTATAACTACTTGGTTGTGGTTATAGGTGCTAACTTTATATTAAATTCAACAACTATGAATTATTTAACAGACGAAAAATTGGTTATTGTAGGTGCAGCAGGTATGATAGGTTCAAATATGCTACAAACTGCCCTAATGATGAAATTATCTTCTAATATAGTAGCATACGATAGTTATGCTCCAGGATTAGAGGGTGCTGTGGAAGAGATGCGCCATTGTTCTTTCACAGGAGCTAAGGTTACTTTCACAACAGATGTGAAAGAGGCTTTTGCTGGTGCTAAATACATCATCTCATCTGGTGGTGCTGCTCGTAAAGCAGGCATGACTCGTGAAGACCTTCTTAAAGGAAACTCAGAGATTGCTGCACAACTTGGTAAAGACATAAAAAATTATTGCCCAGACTGTAAACACGTAACTATCATATTTAACCCTGCCGACATTACAGGACTTGTTGTTCTTCTTGAGTCAGGTCTTAAACCATCTCAAGTTACAACCCTTGCGGCTTTAGACTCTACACGTCTTCAATCGGCTCTTGCACAACACTTCGGTATAGCTCAAGATAAAGTGACAAACACTCGTACTTACGGTGGTCACGGTGAAGGCATGGCAGTGTTTGCTTCAACAGCAAAAATTGACGGCAAACCTCTTAAAGATCTTATCGGGACAAGTGCTCTTACAAATGAAGCTTGGGATGCTATTAAGTTAAAAACAGTTCAAGGAGGTAAGAGAATTATCGATCTTCGTGGACGTTCATCATTCCAAAGCCCTGCGCTTGTAGCAATACAAATGATAGCTGCTGCTATGGGTGGTGCTCCATTTACATGGCCTTCAGGAGTGTTTGTTAACGATAGCAAATTCCAAAATTGTATGATGGCAATGGAAAGTGTTATAGACTCTAAAGGTGTTAGATTTACAGAACCTGTTGGTACTCCTGAGGAACTTGCATCTCTTACAGAAAGCTACAAACACCTTCTTGAACTTCGTGATGAGGTTATCTCAATGGGTATTATACCTGCTATCTCAGAATGGAAAAAGCTTAATCCTAATTTGTAATAACAATATACAACAATAAAAAAGGAGCGTATTTACGCTCCTTTTTTATTTCTATATCTCTCTGGTATTAGCACCTATTTCTCTAATTCTGAATTTATAGATTGTCTGTTCCAAACTCTAAAGAGCATAAGCCCTATGAATAAAAGACAGATTACATAGACTACATAGTACATCCATTTGTCGGTAAACATATTCTCAAAGATGTGATTATAATCGCTAAAACCATATAAGATAAAGATATAAGACATCAAGTTATTTAGAAAGTGTATGGTAATGACAGTAGATAAGCTCCTTTTAGTACGTATATATACATACCCTAACATAAGACCCATTATAAAACCGGGTAACAATTGAACAAGACTCATGTGAACAACTCCAAAGACGAGTGCCGATAATATTATAGATATACGATCGCTATAACGATTTAACAAACCTCTTAAGATCATCCCTCTAAAGAAAATCTCCTCAACAATAGGTGCTATGATGACTGTGAGAAGCACATTTTGCCATATCTCTCCGCTTTTATAAATAGTTAAGTACTTATCTGTATCGGCTCCTATGAAGGTTTGTATCGGTTCTAAGACGACAGATATTATAAACAAGTATATGAGCCCAGCGAGGACATAACGTGCGTCAAAATGCCCCTTTTTAGGGAGAGGCGTTAATGGTTGTTTTGTGCTTTTACATATTATCTTTTGGTAAATTACGGTAAGCGCAATTATAAGTATGAAATTTGGTAGATAACATAACTTGGCAAAGACAATAGAGTCTAAATCAGAGAAAAAAGAAATGTAGACTAAGCCTGATAGAACGTTAACAGCAAAAAAGATTATCACCACACCAATCATGTGCATGATATTCATATATCGATTTTTATTTTCCATACCACATTTGACTTTTTTATACAACGACAAAGATAGTGCTTTTATTCGATTTTTTTTATTTTAGAAATGTTATAAACAGAGATAGAGAGCCTTATTTGCTCTCTATCTCTGTTTATAACGGCAGTGTCAGATATATCTAAAGATTGTCTTTTGAAGAATAATAGATCTCATAAGTTGCATATCTTAGTTGTGGAAGTAGATATTGTCTGATGTAGTTAAATTGAGGCAAGGTTCTCATAGCTTTCTCACGTTGCACATTATCCGGAGTTTTCAGAGCTTTCATGACTTCTGCTTTATTTTTAATGTCAGAAGCATTTACAAGCATCTCAAGACCTTTCCAATTCTCGTTCACATAGCTTGTTTTTATTTTATCAATACTGCTTTGTGGCATAGAAAGTTCTTT
>JAVVUK010000109.1:0-3934 GCA_036653215.1 Rikenellaceae bacterium | reverse complement strand
AGTCTCTATACCTACCTGGCGAGCTATTTTTGCAGCTCCTGCTCCAAGAGCGTTTACAAATAGAGGAGTCACATATTCGACATACTCTTTCTCATGGTTTAATATAAGAACATGATATTCTTTGCCTATCTTTTCTACATTTATGACCTTAGCATTTTCCAATACAGTACCTCCGTTTTCGATAGCTATCTTACGAAGTAGATCTACCGTTTTGCCTGGTGTTGCTTGCCAACAGTCGTTGCTTATAAGGGCGTGTGAATATATGTCGAGCTTAGGATTGAAATTTGGAGAAATCTCTTTTTGGAAATCTTTCTTGTCAATCATATAAGCGTCAGACCATGCCTTAGAAGCCTCAAGAGCCATATATGTCTCTTGGTCGTGAGCAAAGTTTACATAACGATCGAGTTTAAAGTCGATATTTTGTTTTTTCTGAAGTTCTTTAAATAGTTGTAGGTTATGAGCTGCTATGTCTCCAAGTGCAGGAAGGGAGAATGCAGGACGACCACCGGCAATGTTACGCCAAGAACTGCCTCTCTCGTCATTTACAAGGAATGGCTTCATGCCTGCATCTGCCATATATCTAAATAGTGAAGAACCAGCAATGCCACCTCCGGCAATTAGAGAATCTACCTTAACGACTTTACGAGAAGGGGTGATTATTGTCTCTTTCACATCTTTAGGATAAAGCTCACCCATGTCTATTTGGTTAGACAGTGGAGCACGTGGAGTAGCGTCTCCTGTAACTTCTATGTTATAAGATCTTAGCAATTGTTTTACACGAGGGATGCAACGTTTACCACGACAAGCTCCCATTCCAAGACGAGTGGTATGTTTTATTTCGTCTATCGATATAAATTTACGATCGCCAATTGCTTTAAGAAGCTTTTCTATATCTACGTCGTCACAGTGGCATACGTAAGTCTTATCGTCAAATGTTCCCTCTAAAGGCAAAAGTTCAAGAGGTGCAGGATAGTTTTCTTTAACGATAAAGCCACGTGCGGCAAGCATCTTCTCTCCGTGAAGATCTGTTGTTTTCACACGTGCCACGTTAGTCTTATTTGGTTTTATAAGTATCTTCTCTATCACCCCTTCGCCTACTTTCTTGCCGTTGTCGTCTACTAAGAACACCTCAGAGCCTTCTTTTACAGCATATTCAATAGGTAAGAAGATCCAGTCTTTAGGGATGTTATATCCAAATATCGCCAAACCGGGACATTGAGACACACATTCCATACAACCTATACATTTGTCGTAGTCTACCATAGGGACGTTGCTTGTAGATGATTTTGTTATTGCGCCCGATTTACAAGCGAAAGAACAAGGGTTACAAGCAAATCCGTAAAGACAATCCATAACGATAAACCCTTGTTTATTAGCACGTTCACTGCTTGGAGTACGTGGAACTTCTAATATTTTTACAGGGTGTTGTTGAGAGTCTATATATTCTTTTGATATGGCAAGGTAATCGTCATAGTCAAATCGAACGCCCAAATCTTGCATTATCTCAAAGGCACATTGTTTTCCACGCAACACGGCACTTGTTCCCTCGCCGATACGTATAGCGTCGCCCACTCCGTGACATTTCTTACCAAAAAGTCCATTTCCTTTTGTCAAAAGTTGATTGTCGGGAATAAGACCTGTACATATATTTATGACATCTATATCTTTTATTATCTTTTCTGTTCCGGGAATTACTTTAAAGTCTTTGCATTCTGCAATTATAGCTCCCACGATCCCTGTTCTATCTTCATTAGGCAGAGCCTCAAGAAGAATATGAGAAGTCATGATAGGAATTCCTAATCTTCTCACACGGTTTGCTTGCACCGGGAAGCCTCCCTCTCTTGGCAGAGCTTCGATTATTGCTTTTACTGTTGCTCCGGCTTGCATTGCTTGATATGAAGTAAGATAACCGATGTTGCCTGCTCCGACAGTCAATATTTTTTTGCCGAGAAGTGTAAATTCGCTGTTCATCATCTTTTGAACCACAGCGGCAGTATATACGCCAGGAAGGTCGTCGTTTTTGAAAGCAGGCATAAAAGGAACAGCACCAGTAGCTATTACGAGGTGCTCAGCGTCGACGAAGAAAATCTCTTGTGTAGCTATGTTTTTCACAGCAAGACGATTACCTTCTAATATGTCCCATACTGTTGAGTTGAGCATTATGTTTTCTAAAGAAGCACCAGCCAATGTCTTAGCTATGTCAAATCCACGCATACCGCCAAATTTCTTTGTCTTCTCGAAGAAGAAAAATTGGTGCGTTTGCATAAGAAACTGACCTCCTATTTTGCCATTATTATCTATAACGATGTTCGCAACGCCTTTTTTGTTAAGCTCTTCACGCACGGCAAGTCCCGAAGGTCCTGCACCTATTATGGCAACGGAAGTTTTGTATATTTTTAAAGAGTCTTTTGTTTTCGGTTTGCTATATTTAGGCATATAGTTTTGAGGTACCGAGCAGACCTCTTTCACGCCGTCTACTTTAGTCACGCATATACGCATTATCTTGCCGTCTACAAGCATTTCGCAAGCGCCACATTTTCCGATGCCGCATTCAAGGCTACGAGTACGGTGTTCAAGGCTATGGCTGTGTACGGGAAATCCCGCTTGGTGTAGGGCAGCGGCTATGGTAAGCCCTCTTTGTCCTTTAACTTTTTTGCCATCAAAAAGAAATTCGACTTCATCTAAAGCCGGGATCTCTAAAATTGGGTGTTCTTTAATCTTGTACATTATTATATTATTTAGATTAGGGTTTATGTTGTTTGACGACAAATCTAACTATATTTTTTGAAGAATGGTACAAATATTGAAATATTTTATAATAAGATGATGTTTTAGAGATGATTATTATATTAACCAATTGATAAAAATAGTGTGTCATAATACACAATTTTATCTTTGAAAATGAGATTAACAGATGAGTTTTAAAAAATAATTAGTACTTTAGCGAACTAATAGAAAGTAACTAAAAATATGAAAAAAATAAATTTATTATTGATGCTTATTGCATCATTCTTAACAATTATGGTCTCATCTTGTAAGAAAGACGATAATATTATAATAACCACGCCGAATGAGGTGACAATATCTATATTAGGAGGAGCAAACGTAGAGGTTGGAAAGGAAAATGTGACAATAGGGATTGTTGTCTCTGCCACAGCTCCTATTAAAGAAGACATAGTCGTTGATTTGTCGTCTAATGCACTTTCGGGAGAGGTTTCTTTTTCGCAGTCTACCTTAATTATAAAGGCAGGTACAAAAACGGTGGCTGGAAATATCACTTTTTATGCCGATAAGTTTCCAAAAGGAACAGTAGAAAAGAAAATAGCAGTTTCTATATCTACAACGACTGCCAACATTGGGATTTATGTCTCTTCAACCGAGTTTAGTGTTAAAGGACAAGACCCAACATCTATTACCGTTACCGCAAGTGGGGCGGAGGTCTCTACCGTAGGTGAAACGCCAACTCTTGATGTTACTTTTACTTTATCCGAAGTCGTAACAGAAAACACGTCTGTTTCTATAACGTTAGACCCATCGTCAAGTGAGGTCTTTAAAACTATGTATGCCGAAGGCTTCTCGCCTATCGAGATCCCTGTTGGGCAAACTCAATATGTGGCACAGTTCGCTGTCCCTAAAGGCACAGAGGGGACTTTAAAACTCAAGTTTGCCATTACAAATAAAGATATATTGCTTAACACATCCGACATATCAGTTTCCTTTGTCAATAAATAGATAGAATGTGTTGAATATGGATAAAAAATGCGATCTAAATTATATATTTTCATTGAATAAGAAAATATATCGGAAATAATGGTTATTTTATTTGTTTATAATAATGATTAATTTTATATTTGCCATATATAAACCTAATTAATTATTATTATGAAAAAACTAAATTTACTCATGATGCTCCTTGCATCATTTACGTTAGTGT
>JAVVUK010000108.1:0-3947 GCA_036653215.1 Rikenellaceae bacterium | reverse complement strand
TATGTCAATCTGTTCTTTTATTACAAATGTGGTTTCTATTATAACAACCTTATATTAGACTGTCTTTTTCTTGTATTTTGTGTAAAGTTCTCCGTCGGCACAAGCTAAAACAGTAATAACAAGCTCACCAAACATACCTTCCTCTTCTGAGAAACCATCTTTATAAGAGATGTTTGCTTTCCTAATTTTAAGACCTGTACCTCCAATATTTTTTGGGGTAAGCTTAACAGAATAATCTCCCGATACAATAAGTGATTTTATTGTAAGTTCATCTTTCGCTGCATTTACAGTAGCTCCAATAAGGGTAGAAAGAAACTCATATTCTGGTTCTTTGATCTTAGTTGTAAGGGTGATTTTACCTTCAGCAGCTTCTCTGGCCACAATCTTACCACCTGTCGCTTTAGCTTCAAGGACTTCTCCGTCTTCAGAAGCCAAAGTGGTAGATTTGTCGGCAATTACACCTACTGTTTTAAGTGTTGTAGCCATCGCATCTCCAGCACCTGTTTTTCCTAATTCTATAGAGCATTCACTCCAAGACATAATTAAATTACTCATGTTTTTGTTTTTTAAGGTTTGTATTAATTTATGGATCTTTTAAACTTAAGTTTTACATTAACAAAATGTTGATTTACATCAAGCACTTTAGGGCTATGTATCGTCTCTCCAAGATAGAAGGCATATTCAACAGATTGCATAGAATTGACTACCTTCATCACTAATTGTTCTAACGATAAACATCGTGGTGCATTTTTAACAAATCCGTCAGTGGAGTTCCCTATATCTGGAACATAGATATTAACTTCTATACAACCCGTTTGAACAGAACCTTCAATACCCGATTGAAATGACACTACAATATCTTCTTTATTTGAGGTTGTTGGGCGTGTTCCATCTACATAAACGCCACCATTAACAGCTCCTGCTAATTGACTTCCTTTGATAATAAGGACCATATCACCCTCTATTTCACTTCCTGTCTTTCTCATTTTTAGATTATTTTCTTATGAATACAACAAATGTATACCTTGAATGAAGCCAAAAGAAGTATTCTGTATAATAAAAATTCGAATGATTGGATGTGGATTTAGACTGTTTTTTGTTGACTTAAACAATTTGGTTTAAAAATTGCCGTTAATAGAACATGGAAAATAAAAACGGTTTCGCAACTCGATTTGGGACATTAGTGGTTGTGGGAGGCTCGGTAGTAGGACTTGGTAACATATGGCGTTTCCCATATATTGCAGGGGAAAATGGAGGTGGAGCATTCATAATAATATATATACTCACAACTCTAATCATAGCCATGCCTATGATGTTATGCGAACTTAGTCTCGGACGAAACACCAGATCTAACGTCTTTGGAGCATTTAAGAAGTTAGATGGTCATAAATGGCGTTTCATGGGGCTGCTGACAGTGTTATCTGCCTTTTTCGTGATTTCTTTTTATGCCGTAATTGCAGGATGGTCTTTTGAATTTATATTCAAATCCATAAGCGGTCATTTCATAGATCTACCTTATCAACAAGTACGGGGAGAGCTTACTTCTTTTATAGACAGTGGCATACGTCCCATAATATGGGCATTACTATATATCTTTGCCACAGCAGCAATTGTGATATTTGGGGTGCAGAAAGGGATTGAGAGGATAAGTAAAATTTTAATGCCTGTTTTCTTCGTGTTGATAGTCTGCTTAGCAGCATATTCATTGACCCTTGACGGTGCAAAAGAGGGACTTGCATTTCTATTTAAGCCCGACTTCTCGAAAGTCACAGGACGCACAGTGCTACAAGCCGTAGGACAAGCCTTTTTCTCTCTTAGCATAGGATTAGGATCTCTTGTTACATATGGCGCATATATCCATAAAAGCGTATCTTTACGCCACCTTGCCGTAACAATAGTATCGACAGACACCGTTGTTGCCATTCTCTCTGGGCTTGTAATCTTTCCAGCCATTTTTACATTTGGCATAAGCTCTTCTTCGGGACCTGACTTGATATATATAACCCTACCTACCGTCTTCGGCAGTATGCAAGGCGGACACATAATATCGACAATATTTTTCATTTTGGTATTTATAGCAGCAATAACCTCGTCCATCTCCATCTTAGAGATGATGGTTTCCTATCTTGTGCAAGAGCGTAAGATGACACGTCGTAAAGCCGTAATAATCGCCTCCGCCGCCTCTGCCGTCCTTGCTGTTATATGTTCATTATCTATGGCGACAGGCTCTAAGCTAAAGCTCATGGGGATGCCTATCTTCGACTTCCTAAACGACATAACAGCATCTTATATGATGCCTATCAATGCGATTGTGGTAGTTGTTTTCATGGGATGGATAGCACACAAAGCACTATTTAAGGAATTAACAAACGGAGCAACGACAATCCCATGGTGGTATAAGCCGCTATTACTACTCATAAAATTTGGACTTCCAGCCGTCATTTTTCTAATCATCCTCAACGGATAAATACGACGTTCTATTTAATTTTATGGAGAGCGTCTAAAACTTCGTTGACATAGTTGACTGTTACAGAACCATTAAACTTGCCGAACTGCACATTCGGAGCGTCATAATATTCGCTATTATTCATTTTAGATAAGTAGAAAGAGACATCTTCCCATTTATTTGGATCTTTACCCCCAGCTGAGGTGAGGCGTATGACATCTTGCATATGTCCATGACCACAATTATAAGCGGCAATAAGTATAGCAAGCCTATCTTCCTTAGCAATAGCTTTGCCGTTGATCTTCAATTTGCGAGCAACGATATGGAGGTGTTTGGCAGCTGTTGAGATGTTGACATATGGGCTAAGAAGAGCGTCTTTATCTCTTCCATGCACAGCCCCTGTTTGTGGCATGATCTGCATTATGCCGACAGCCCCATTTGGAGAGATAACATCGTTATGGTATTTAGACTCCACAAAGGCAATAGCACTAAGGAGCCTCCAGTCGAGATCTTCTTTAGAGGCTATTTCCTTAAAGAGATCGTCATATTTAGAAACGCTATGGCGACTTATAGGTCTGATATAACCGTTATTGATATAGTTGGAAAATAGGTTTTCTCGTGAATAAAGTTTCACAAGAGCTTCCCCCTTACGAGTTTTAAGGAACGAGCCATACCAACTTTCAAATTTAATTTGCTTTTTGGGACTTGACGTGACGAGAGTTGCAAAGAGGGTGTCTTGAAATTTTTGCGAGAAGAGAACACGTTTATCATTAAAACGACGTATGTTATTTAGTATCTCACGGTCAATAGTATATGTTGTGCTGACGCTGTCATCAAGAGCGACATCGCACTCTACCCCAACCTCCTTAAGACGTTTATAAAATTGCGTATGGAGGGCTCCATCAGATAAGTACAGACTCTTACCACGCATAGAATCTAAAAGGGTTCTTTCCGATATCGTATCCGATAGCTTAACGGTAGAGATGATGCTGTAAACCTCACCATAGGTGAAACAGGTAAACACGCCTTTTTTATTTTCTTTCTCTCCTATTAAAAGCCCAAAATCGACATCACTCCTTTCCACTCCTTTTAGGAGGTCTTGTGGCTCATCGTAATAGTGTATCACAAGCCTTTTTTTGTTCGTCTTAGCCCACTCTTTTGCCATATCATAAAGATAGCCGTTAGGCTCATTGTTATATATAAATATTCCCGCCGCTCCTCGCTCAACACCTATTATAACATACTTAGAATTGTAGTTTGTTATTGTGGTTATAAGTGGAATTAGAAGTAGCAATAAGAGTATTATATATCTCTTCATAGAAAAGCACTAAAATTAATCATAGAATGTCCATGAAAGCCCATATTTGAACATCCCTCTGTTGTTTGGATAGTGTGCCGCAGACATATAGTCTCGTCCTCCGTAAAGTTCGTAGTTTAGGTGTTGATATTTTAGTAATATCCTCATCCTCAAAAACAATGCTCCCTCCCCTTATTTTTATAA
>JAVVUK010000107.1:0-4094 GCA_036653215.1 Rikenellaceae bacterium | reverse complement strand
ACTTCCAACCATTCTCTGGTGAAGCTGTAACAGGATCTGAAGACATTTATGGTATCAAAATCTTTGCTGACTGGAACCATGATGGTGACTTTGCTGATGCAGGCGAATCTGTATGGACAAAAGAAGGCATCGTAGCTGGAACTGCACCTCAAGACATTAAGGGTACAATCACAATCCCTGCTGATGCTGCTGCAACTTCTGTAATTCGTGTAGTTTCTATGTTCATTGACGACAGTGGATTTAGCGAAACAGCCCTTGAAAACGGTTGTGGTCACACAGAATCAGGTACTGTTATCGACGTAACTTACACTAAATAATCATTTAGATATATAATACAAAAAAAACCTCTGCTCAAATTGAGCAGAGGTTTTTTTTGTATTACCACACCACAACGCATAAGAGCAACTAACAAGATATATCTATATCACAACTAAAAAAACCATATCTTATTTATTTTTCTAATATTATTTAAAATTGTTTGTTCATTTAATATATTCTACTTACATTTGCACAATTAGGTTTATTGTTTTATAACCTTATAATATTTAAAACGAAACACTCCTTATGAATAAGAACTTTTACATCAGAATATCAGCATTAGCGATATTTGCTTTGGTAGCCTGTAATAGAGAAAATTTAGACAACACATCGGGAAACGATGATAACAAAAACAACATTGAAGTGCCTAATGTTTGTAGGGCTACTTTTGAGAATGAGAGAGCAGGGGTTCATCCCGGTGTCTATTCTGAGGAGGCTCTAACAAAAGCACGAGCATTAATGACTAAAAACAACGATCCTTATGTCATTCCTGTTGTATTCCATGTCTTTGGCACCAAGTTTAACAATGGGACAACTGTAACTTACGAAACAATAGTTCAAGCCCTAAAGAGCACAAACGAGGACTTTCAAGGCAAATCTAACGATGCTTTCAGATCGACAAAGTTTGGCGATTATGGTATAGAAGTAGACAACTACGAATTTTTGGAAGGTATCGTATTTAAATTAGCTAACATAGACCCTAAAGGCAATTACACCACAGGGGTAAACTTTTACCCTGAGCAAAACGGTTTCGGAAATGGCGGAGGCTATGATGACGAGATACGTAAATATGCTTGGGATAACAAAAAATATCTTAACGTCTATATACAACATGACCTTTATAACAAAAACTCATTTACAGACTCTGGCGTAGCGTGGTATCCTGATACCAATATGACCAACAGCAACACCTCAAGGGTTTGCTTTAACGGATCGTATCTCGACGGAAACAACGAAGGCTATAAAGATAAAGCCGAAGAGGAGCAGATGAAGACCGAGCTTACAGGGAACAGTAACTGGGGATATAGAAATGAGAATTTCCGTTCTGTCCTTTCTCACGAATTTGGTCACTGGTTAGACCTAAAACATACTTTCGACACTAACACTTGTGTTCCTTACGGACATGAAGGTAAAGATGAGTATCATTTAGGTGATGATGTTCCAGACACACCTATGGTAAGCGCAGCAAACGCTTTACGTACCGAAAGAAACTGTCGTGGAGAAATTCCAAACTGGCAAAACTTCATGAACTACACAGACCAATATGCAAATTTCACACAAGACCAATGTACACGTATGGTAGCCGCCCTAAACGACTTAGGCGGACAGGTAGCACGTAAAAGCATATGGAAAGGAGCATCTAAAGTGTTATTAGCATATGGACAAGCAGGGGTAGCAATAGTAAAATCGGAATTTAAAGAACAATCATCGACAAACGACGGTACTTTTGCAGATAACCTCTCTCTTACTATTGTTGGCGAAGCATCTGATATTACTGGTTCTGTGGGTGGTGACTTGACAAACAAAATGACTGTTTCTGGGCTTCCTGCAGGGCTTAAGTTGACCTTGAAAAAAGAAAGTATCAACCAGATGAAACTTACAATAAGCGGAAAAGCATCATCTCACGAAGTGGCAAACAACACCTCATTTACTATAACCTTAGATAATGGTGTGATGAAAAATGGGGGAACGATAAATTTGCTTAAGAAGCAATATACTATTAATTTATCGTTTATCGACGCTTACAAATATATTATTAACCCTACAACAGCAACAGTAAACAGCAGTAACACTTCTTATAACGTAAATTTTGGTAAGGACTTTACTGTCCCTAAGCTATCTATCATATTCCAAGATAACGCATTTATGATAGATGGAACAAGTGCTGATGGCTCTAACGGAGCTTTCATTCTCTGCAATGGATTGACACGTAACGTGAAAATAGCATATAGCGGAGAGGTATTAGAAGCTACATCCACAATGAGGAAGATCACAAAAACAGCGAAACCCCTAATCTATGCAAAAGGAGTATATACAGAGTGGGCTGGAAAGACTGGGTATTTAGCATTTGGGGTGCCTTCACGTGATGGAGCCATAGTTTATGGATGGATGAAAATTGCGGTTAGCTCGAACGGAGCAAGCGTATCGATACAGGAAGTTGGATATAACACAGCCCCTAACGCTCCTGTAACAGTAGGAGCAAAAACAGACGGTTCTTTTGAGACATCTGTAAATTTTGAAGCATCAAAAAGAAGCATCTTAGAGGGTGATGAAATTGCTTTTGTGGCAAAGGCGTTACCAGCAAATAAAGTGACTTCATATTCATGGTCGTTCCCTGGTGGCACACCAAACACCTCGAAAGAGCAAAATCCGAAAATTAAATATAACACTCCTGGCATATACAAGGTGAGCCTAACAGTAAATGGAAATCTCACAAACGACAAGAACAACTTTATAACAGTCGTGAAAAAAGGAGTTATCGTAAACCCTGACGATCCAGAAAAACCAACAGACCCAGATAAACCAGCCGAGAAAATAACAGTAGAACAATATCCTGCCACAGTGGTTGGCATAGGCGACAAAGACCCTATTCTTAAAAACATACCTGCAGGAACACTTGTATCGATAATAAAAGGAGGCATCATCGTGAAGAAGATAAAGGTGCTTAACGACGGCAGCATAACTGTAAGTGGACTAAACAAAGGCTCTTACATATATACATATACGCTAAACGACAAGTTGATAACAAGAGGTAAATTGGAAATTATAAAATAGCTTTTTTGAGACTTTATAAAACGAAGAATAACAGATGAAGAAAATATTTTTTATTACATTGTTGTTTATGGCAACCATACCAACAACAAACCTATGGGCTCAAAATTTCCGTTATGGAGTAACTCCTTTTAGGCCAGAACTTGTAAACCCAGCATATCGTTTCGAAAACAAGCTTGTCGACGTAACAGCAATATATGCCTTACCTTATAGCAGCGACTTAGACAACACCAACATACATCTAAATGCTAATTACCAATTTAAAGACAACATGGGTATAGGCATTAAAGGTAACTACTCTACTCCTTCGGACATCAGAACCGAAATTACCGCCGGTGCTTTTTATAATTATAAATTTAAGTTTGGCGAGAAAATGGATCTTGGTGTAGGCGTGGGCTTTGGTGCCTTTATGACAAACTACGACAAATCTATTAAAGAAGTGGAAAGCACAACAGATGGATATGCCGAAATTGGCATTGCTTACAGATGGACAAACCTTTATGTCGGAGCCTCTTCTACAATAGCAATTCAACATACAACAACATACGAAATTGCCGCAAACGCACGATACGACTTCAAACTTTGTGAAAACTTCACTCTTTCTCCTATTGTCGGATACACATATTACAGCGACTATCAAGGGCTCAACGACTTGGGCGGAGTAGTTGACGGAGGTCTAATGTTCGGCTTCAATAAATGGGCTCAAATTGGCGTTGCCTACAATTCTAATAACATAGTCAACGCTTTTGCATCTGTATGGGCATCTGACTATGTAAGGATTTTCTATAATGGAGGCATAGCTGTTGACGATGTACAAAGCGACATAGCACCAATCCGTAATGAGATAGGTGTTCGTTTTATGTTAGGTAGAAAATAAAAGACATCCAAATAAATACATAAAAGAAGTCATTAAAACCGTTGTTTTAATGACTTCTTTTTAATTGCCTAAAGCTACCCCCCTTATGTCGCAATATGAATAAAAGGGGACTTAGCACCCACAAGCG
>JAVVUK010000106.1:0-4241 GCA_036653215.1 Rikenellaceae bacterium | reverse complement strand
AAAATAACGATTTTGCAGATTGAGAAAATATACTTATATTTGCACTCCAAATAATGGTGTGATGGAAGTGGGGAAGAGAAGAATATATGGCTTAGGCGTGTTGTCTGAATGATATATTTGAAGAGCCCCTTAGAGTAGCACCCAATGATAAACTTAGAAAAATAAAAAAATGAAAACATTAGAATTCAAAGCTACAAAAAGAGAAGCTGGTGGTAAAAAAGGTGCTAAAGCCCTTAGAGTTGCTGGTCTTGTGCCTTGCGTTATTTATGGTGGTGGTGAAAATATTCACTTCTCTGTATCTGAAAAAGAGATTAAAACACTTATCTACACTCCACTTTCTCATATCGTTGACTTTGATATAGATGGTAAACACGAAAAGGTAGTTATGCGTGATGTTCAATATCACCCAGTACGTGAAGAAATTCTACATATCGACTTTTACCGTATTCAAGAAGGCAAACCTCTTGTTATGGAAGTGCCTATCGAGCTAATTGGTGCTGCTCAAGGTGTGAAAGAAGGTGGTAAGCTATCTCTTTCAAAACGTAAAGTGTTTATCTCTGGTCTTGTGGAAAATTTACCGGACACAGTAGAGGTTGATGTCACAAACATGAAACTTGGTGGTTCTATATTTGTGGGTGACCTTGTTTCAGATAAATATTCTTTTGTTACTCCTGCATCTACTGCAATTTGTGCTGTTAGAATGACACGTGCTGCAATTGGTGCTGCTGCAAAAGGAGAGTAATAATTTACTAAATCTTGATTGAGGGTGTCTTTTTGATACCCTCTTTTTGCATATATATACGTAATGAAATATTTAATTGTAGGATTAGGAAATATTGGTGATGAGTATGTTGATACTCGTCATAACATAGGTTTTAAGGTGTTGGATGCTTTGGCTGCTGAGGCTGGAGTCCCATTTACCACCGAGCGTTTGGGTGATGTGGCGGAGGTGCGTATAAAAGGACGTACCCTTGTTTTGTTAAAGCCATCCACATATGTAAATCTTAGTGGCAAGGCGGTTAACTATTGGCTTTCAAAAGAGAAAATAGACCTTGAACATCTGTTTGTCGTTGTCGATGACATAGCTATTCCCTTTGGCTCTGTGCGTATCCGTAAGAAAGGAAATGACGGTGGGCATAATGGCTTGAAGAACATAAATGCCACTTTAGGAAGCACAGACTATGCAAGACTTCGTTTTGGTGTAGGTGCTGAGTTTAGTAAAGGAACACAGGTCGACTATGTGCTTGGAAAATGGACAGAGGACGAGAGAAAGACCTTGTCCGATGTGGTTAAACATTGTGTCGATGCCGTTAAGGCAGTGCCTTTTGTAGGTATCGACAATGTCATGAACCAGTATAATAAGAAGTAACTACTATTTAACTTCCGATTTGTTGAAAAATTTACGTTGGAACAATAGAAGATAGGCAAAAGCACAAGTTATGTAGCTGTCTGCCAAATTAAATATAGGACTGAAAAATAAGAAATGTTCGCCGCCCCATATAGGCATCCACTCAGGTAACGTGGTGTCTATTATCGGGAAGTATAACATATCAACAACTTTCCCTTGAAGGAAAGGGGCATATCCTCCATTTGCGGGCATAAACTCCGATAATTGCGCTGTTGTAGAGGCCGAGAAAATCTCCCCATAGAATAAACTATCAATAAGGTTGCCTGCTGCTCCGGCAGTGATAAACACGAGTGCTATAAATACGCCTTTAGGAATTCTGCCTTGTATGTTTCTTTCTTTGGCAGTGAGTTTTGTTATATAGTATATTAGAAATGATATTGCTATGAAACGAAATAATGTAAGTGCTATTTTTCCTGCCACACCTCCGAGAGACATTCCAAAGGCTGCGCCTGGATTTTCTATGAAATAGATTTGGAACCAATCCCCACATACAGAAAAGCTTTCTCCGAGTGTCATGTTTAGCTTAACGGCAAATTTTGATATCTGGTCAATAATTAAGAGTAAAGATAATAGTATAAAAAGATTACGATTGTTAGTTTTCATTTTGTTTTTTGATGTTAATAAATAGTGTGCTTCTGTATGCCTACAAAGAGATTAAAGATAAATATAAATATATTTATCTTTAATCTCTTAAATCAATTCGACACGGTTAGCGCAAACTAACCGTGTCGATAGAGCTTATTTTACAGAAGCTTTAAGTTCGCTTCCAGGTTTAAATTTAGCAACCTTTTTAGCAGCAATTGTAATAGGTTTTTTAGTGCTTGGGTTAAGACCTTTACGAGCAGCTTTGCTAACAACACTGAAAGTTCCAAAACCAACAAGAGCGATTTTGTCACCTGCTTTTAATGCGTCTGTTGTTGCCTCGATAAAAGCGTCTAACGCTTTTCTTGCATCTGTCTTTGTGATGCCAGCCTTAGCAGCCATAGCATCAATTAGTTCTGATTTTTTCATAATCCTTACTTTCGTTAATGTTAAAAAGATAAATTCTGCGAGTTTTAGAGAACGATATTCCCTAACTACCTATTGGCAAAGTTAAATATTAATTATTAACCAACAAACTTTTTTACTTTTTTTTCTATGAAATATCAATAATTTCTCCCTCATAGGCATAAATAAGAGTTAAAAGTGATAAAATTGATAAAATTCCCTTATTTGTCTATGGTCTTTAGTAGCGATTTGACAGCAGCCTCCAATTGTAAATCTTTGCCTTGAGATAGGCTTTCTGGTGTGTTTTGCACTTTTACATCTGGTTCAAGTTCGAAATTCTCAAGATATGTACCATCGGCTTTTCTGTATCCAATTTCCGGAATGCCAAAATAAAGACTTTCATCTTGAAGCGTTTCCCACTCTACACTTGTCATAGTTCCTGCAACGGGCATACCAACAATTTGTCCCATTTTCTTATATCTATATACCCAAGGTGTGCCGTGAGCATTCGAGTAACACGCCTCATTGACAACCATGACTGATGGTTTTGTGTAACGACGTGATGGCATGGCGCAATAATCTATTCCACGTACTACTTGCATTAGATATTCTTCTCCAGAGAATAAAACTTCTATATCTTCATGTAAACGACCTCCTCGGTTAAATCGTATGTCTATCACAATGCCGTCTTTAAAATTATATTTGCCAAGCACAGCAGAATATACCTTTCTAAATTCTGAGTCATCCATGCCGTCGATATGTACATATCCTAAACGTCCCCCAGAAAGGCTATCGACCATCTTCTCACGCTCTTTGACCCAACGGTTATAGAGAAGTGTGCTCTCGCTGCCTTTGCTTATAGGATAAACAACTTCGTCGATGCTCCTCTTGCCGTCGTTGTAGGTTACGAGTGTCTTTTTGCCGTCTATCCCTTCAAAAAGTTTGTCGTAATTTTCGTTCGCTAATATTTTATTTCCATTAATAGCTGTTATGACATCACCGGCTTTAATTTTAGATTTGCTATTGTCAAAAGGAGATCCTTCAATGACTTCGCTAATTTTTAAGCCATCACCAACGAATGATTGATCGTAAAACAACCCTAAAGAGGCTGTGGTAGCAGGGGTTGTAGATGGTGTATATCCACTTCCTGTGTGAGACACGTTGAGCTCTCCTAACATCTCAGATAACATCTCTGCAAAGTCGTAATTGTTATTTATGTGAGGTAAGAAACGACTATATTCTTTTGTTAGCAACGGCCAATCGACACCGTGCATAGAAGTGTTGTAAAACATCTTACCCTCTTGTATGCCGACGTGTTTAAACATATAGTCTCTCTCTTTGGCTTTGTCTAACTTCATATCTATAACATAGTCGATAGACGATTTGTCGCCACTGTTAAGCTCTATTTTATAAAAATCATCCCCAAAAAGAAATAGGTTTTCCACCTCTTTGTCGGTAACGATATTGGCATATTGAACTTTCTGTACCATAGATGTAGAGCCTTCTTTAAGGTCTACCTTCCAAAGAGCACGTCCCTCTTGGTAGTCACCTATATAATAAAGGAAGTTCCCATCGTCTGTTATTGCCGCCGAAGGAATATCGGAAGAGACTGCTGTAAGACGAATAGTCCTATCTACAAGCCCAATACGCTCTACAACGATGTCTTTGTTTTCTTCTTTCGTATCTCCTTTTTTGTCTTTCTTATCTGTAACCTCTGTTTTTTCCTCTTTTGCTAAAGCGACATCTTCTTTCGATAATCGATATTGGTCATACGCTTTTTTATTTAGGAAAGTTATCATAACATCATTTTCAGATCCCCATGAAGCATGGTTTCTCATGCCATAAC
>JAVVUK010000105.1:0-4592 GCA_036653215.1 Rikenellaceae bacterium | reverse complement strand
GGTGTAGTCTATGTTAACAAAAAAACCCTTATAGAAGATGTAGTTTAGCTGAGCACCAGCATACTCAGAGATGGAACGGTTGAGCCCCTCTTTAGAACTTGAAGAGTGTGAATAGGCTATCCTATTTGATATATTGAAGTCTATATTTTGAGTTATGTTACTTGTAAAGCGAAACATAAACGAAGGTGAGTGTGTGTCAGAGGAGAATTTATCACCGTTATAGATTGAAGGTGTACGGTTGTACATATACATAACCCCCAATTCAAGGTTTGTCTTTATCTTGGTGAGCGGCATACTATACCAAGCTCCAGAGAATATCCTCCATCCTCCGTTAAGGTTCGTTAGGGTTGTATATTTAGTTCCTTTTTGCAAAGTCACCCCTTGTATAACTTTATCTTCAGAAAGCATAGTTATGTCGTTGACCACCATGTTTGATGTATTTTGCACCATTGCCATAAGCCTAAAGACAGTCGACTTTTCCATATTAGATTTGTTAAACCTAATTCTCATACGTGTGCCTTGACTTGGCGATAAGTTAGAATTACCATTTCTGACATTTAAGGGATCGGACACATCTAAGACATCTTGCAGTTGGTCGGCAGATGGGTATGAAGGTGTAGATCGCATAGATATATCTAACGATTGTTGGTTACTACCCTTAAATTTATATGACGCACGCACATCGGGAGCGTTATAGCTTTTATTTAGAGGCTTTGCCGTCTCCGGATATATGTAGTCTGAGCTGAGTTGTGCATTTTGGAAGTTTGCCCATAAATTTAAATTATGACCTTTTTTCTGAAACACATAGCCTAAACCTCCACTATTTAGGAGATAATCTCTATTATATTCACTCGAAAGTTGCTTGTTTATATTTACATATCCACCCTCTGCCTCATCATAAGCATATAGGTTACGTTTCGATTTGCCAAAATCATAATCTGTCATATATGAAAATATCAATCTTGAGCTTTTAGATAGTGCTTCTGTATAACGCAATGTTCCAGAAATGTTGTTCCCCATGATTTTACGGATCGTTTTCTCATTTATCTCTATCTGATCTTGAGAATTGATTTTATAACCTGTCTGAAGTTGGTCGCTCTCGTCATTTGTAAAACTACCTTCAAAATTTAAAGATAAGTTTCTTTTATCGTTAAACTTATGGATATAATCCAACTCCGCATCTATATCGAAAGAATCACCATTGAGTGATGTTTTTGTCAAAGCATCGCTATTCCCCTCTGAAGCGACACTTTTTTGAGATAGCAAAGTATAATTATCATCATGTGAGAGATTAGCATTGACACCTAACTCCAATCTGTTTTTATCGTTAAGGCTCTGTTTATATTCTATGTCAAAGGTGTGTGATGTGTTTCTGTTCATGGAGCTATCTAACTTATTAACCACCTGGTTGGTAGATAGGTATTGTTGATTTATCAATTTACGTGCATCGACATTAGAGTTGTCTAAGATATAAGAAAATGAAAATTCACCGTCGTCTTTAAGCTCTCGTATATAGTTCACCCTTGCACCTGTGGCAGTTGTAATACCACTTTGACCTCCACGTCCATAAAAACGACGTTGTTGGTTCGGCGATATGTTTATGTTGTTTGAAGCCCCACCAATCATCAACCTATTTTTATCTGTCAGCATATTTATGTTCGCAGATGCCATATATCTGTTGTCTGTGCCATAGCCAACCATTACATCACCAAGCCAGTTTATTTTTACATCTCGTTTTTTTGTGACTATGTTAATCGCCTTTTTATTATCACCATCATCATAATTCAGAAATTTACCTTGTTTGCTACGATCGTCATAAACTTGTACGCTCTCTATTATTGTTACCGGAAGAGAAGAAAGGGCTGTTGCCACGTCATTTTTAAAATAGCTCTTACCATCGACATAAACAACTTCTATATCTTCACCTTGCGCCTGCACGCCTCCATTATCGGAAAGTGTCATACCCGGCATTTTAGATAATAGATCTTGAGTTGAAGCATCGGGGTTTACTTTAAAGGCAGCAGCATTATATTGAGTTGTATCTCCCTTTACAATTCCTATCGGAGCCTTACCTTGCACATTAACATCGCCCATAACAAGGCTTGTAGCTTTCATGATTATGGCTTTTGGAAGTTTCCCTCCACCAACAGGCACCGTGATTGTTTGGGTGACAGATTTGTAGCCTAAACATGAGATGTTGAGGATCACCTTTGCTCCGGCAGGAAATGACATACTAAAAAGTCCAGCATCGTCTGTAATAGCACCTTTATTACCCCCTTCGTCCGAGATCATAGCACCCACAATAGGCTCTTTAGAATCAGAGAGCACCTTTCCGTTTATTGTCACATTGCTTTGTGCATAAGCAATACTTGAAATAAGCATTAATATAAACAATAGGACTATCTTATTTTTCATAACTTTAATATTTGAAACAAACTTACAACGTCATAATTTACATTGCAAATTTATTAGACTAACACCGCAAATGTGTAGACCAAGAGGCTATCTTAACAATAATGAATTGATAAAATGGAGCACCATATCGGGCTTAAGGACTATGATGTATAGCACACCAAAGAGGGCTCCCCATATGTGAGCACTATGGTTGATGTTGTCGCTGGCACGTTTAGACATATATTGCTCGTAAGCGACATAAGACACTCCAAAGATGATACTTGGAATAGGGATTATGGCAAATAGATAGATCATGCCCCACGGATTAAAGAATATGGAAGCAAAGAGTACCGCCGCAACAGCCCCCGAAGCACCGATGCTATTATAGAGGTAATCTCCTTTATGTTTCACTAAATCGGGAATAGACGAAAACACAAGCGCACCTAAATACATGAAAAGAAAAGCAATAGCACCAAATCCATCTATAAAACTAAATAGTTCTTCGACAGCACTGCCAAAAGACCATAACACAAACATATTAACCAAAAGATGCGTAAAATCGGCATGGACAAATCCATGTGTGAGAAGACGATACCATTGGTTTTTCTTGATTATGCTATATGGATTTAGCGAGAGACGAAGAAAAAGATCTCTATTTTGAAAACATAAGAACGAGACTATGACTGTGATTAAGATGATGTATAAGGTGATACTCATAATTTTATTATTTTAAGGATAAGTTCCTCCAAGAGCTCACCCACAGAGGCACTGCCTTGATTTAACCCCTTACCCTTAAGGTCATATTCACGTATCAAGGATAGAGCGGCAAATGCCTTAGCAGAGTTGTAATATTTTATAGCTTGCATATATTCTTTGAGGAAAAAAGGAGTAGGCAGGGCAAGGATCTTCGCAAGTTCCATCTCTGAAGGAAGTGGCATATTTCTCTTTTGAGAAGTCCATACCATTATCGCAAGGTTAAAGATACGGTAGAAGTGAGTATGAAGCATAGAGATAGTGACGACATATGGATTTTGCTTTTGACTTTGAGCAAAATATTTAGCAATAAGAAGAGCCTTATATACATCATGCTCTGAAAGTGCTTTTGTAAGCTCAAAATTATTGTAATCTTTACTTATGCCTATATAATTTTCTATATCTATTGGTGTGATAGCTTCTTTAGAGGCCGGAAGAGCCGTAAAAAGCTTCTCAAGCTCGTTATTTATCTTTGTCAGATCGGCACCCAAACATTGAACCATCATCTGCACTGAAGCGTTATCTATTGTCTTACCTTTACTCTTCGCAAGGTCTGTTATCCACGCATCTACCTCCCATTCACGAGGGGATATAGACTCAAAAACCACCGAGTTATCTTCATTAAAAGATTTGTATAAAGCAGAACGTTTATCGAGAAGTTTATCTTTATGACAAATAACAAGAATAGTAGACGAAAGAGGGCTTTTCACATAATGAACCAAAGAGGCTATATCTGAAAGATTTTGAGCCTCACGAAGCACAACTAAGCTTTTATCTCCCATCATCGGATATTGACGAGATAAATTCACAACCTCACTTGCAGAGGTTGCATTTCCATATAACACCGTCTGGTTAAACTCCTTAAGCTCAGGGGTGAGGGTATTTGCAACTATATAATCGGCAATGGCATCTATAAAAAAAGGCTCTTCCCCCATAAGCAAATATATGCCCTTAAACTCCTTTTTCTTGAGTTGTGACATTATATGATTATAGTGGTTATAAGACTCCTTAAAGCCTATTTTTACGCTTTTAGCCATTTTCTATTTAACAAATATTTCATTTTTTACTACGACACCACTCTCTTTGAAAAACCGCTCCACAGACTCTTGCCCTTCGGCTCCAAGATTAAGAGAATATTGATTTACAAACATCTCGATATGTCTTTTCATCACCTTTTCGTCTAACTCTTTGGCATTATCACGAACAAAAGAGAGCGAAGAAAGAGGATTGTCAAAGGCATATTTTACACTATTTGCAACCAACGAATTTATATCTTTCTTAACCTTAACATCCGTATCTCGCCTTATAACGATAGCTCCAAGAGGCGTTGCCAAACCACTCTTCTCTTCCCACATAGCACCAAGATCGGAGATAAGATGAAGTCCTTTTTCTCTATACAAGAAACGTTCCTCATGTATAAGCACTCCTGCATCTACCTCACCACC
>JAVVUK010000104.1:0-4663 GCA_036653215.1 Rikenellaceae bacterium | reverse complement strand
TTATCTTTGCCTCATAATGAAAATGAACAATAACATACAACTACATCATCATTGCCTATTGACGTGTCAATGGTGAGGTTGCTATGTATGTATATCATATATTTAAACAGGGGACTTGCTATTGAATAAATAGCAAGTCCTTTTTTTTGATCTAAAAAATAAAAAATGGAACAAATATTACGAATTGCGCTTCAGGCAAAGGGGAGACTCAATGAAGACAGCATGAAACTTATTGAAGAGGCTGGTATATCTATAAATTCAGCCAAACGACAACTACTCAGCAAGGCGACTAACTTCCCATTGGAGGTGCTTTATCTCCGTGATGATGATATACCGCAAGCTGTGGCAAGTGGTGTTGCAGATGTTGGTATTGTAGGATATAACGAGGTGTTGGAAAAGGAAAAGGAGGTCTCTATATCGCATAAATTAGGATTTGGAAAATGTCGTATTTCCCTTGCTATTCCTAAGGTAGAGGGTTATTTAGGTGTTTCCTATTTTAACGGAAAGAGAGTTGCTACCTCATATCCTGTTATCCTAAAACGCTATTTTGCTGAAAATAACGTTTCTGCAACAATAGAGGAGATCGCTGGATCGGTAGAGGTAGCTCCAGCAGTGGATATGGCAGATGCCATTTTCGATATTGTGAGCAGTGGTGGGACGTTGGTCTCAAATGGACTTAAGGAGGTAGAAAAAGTTATAGACTCTGAGGCTGTTCTTATTTCAAACCCTGCCTTGACATCTGAGAAAGAAGCTATTATGAGTCAACTGATCTTCCGATTTGAGTCTGTTGAGCGTAGTCGTGGCAAGAAATACTTGCTTCTAAATATCGAAAATACACATATCGAAGCTGCCCTTAAGCTACTTCCAGGCATGAAAAGCCCTACTCTTCTTCCTTTGGCTCAAGAGGGTTGGAGCTCGATACATACGGTGATAGACGAAGATCTGCTATGGACTAAAATAGAAAAATTGAAAAAGATAGGGGCTGAGGATATATTGGTTTTGTCGTTAGAAAAAATGATACTATAATGGAGATATTTAATAGACCATCAAAAATGGAGCTCTCGGAGCTTCTGCAACGAGGCACAGCGAGAAATAGTGCTAACGTTGAAAAAAAAGTAACAGAGATACTCTCTAAGATAAAAGAGGGTGGGGACAGGTCTCTTTTAAAACTTATAAAAGAGATTGATGGAGCTACATTTGCTCCTTCAGAACTCCTTGTTACAAGGGAAGAGATAGACAAGGCTGTTGGAAGTGTGAGTTTAGAGCTTAAAAATGCTATCGACTTAGCCAAGAAAAATATTTCAGCTTTCCATAATGCGCAAAAGCGTAATGAGGTGAGGGTGGTTACACAAATAGGTGTTGAGTGTTGGCAAAAGGCTCTTCCGATACCAAGAATAGGGCTTTATGTGCCAGGAGGTACAGCACCTCTTTTTTCAACTGTTCTCATGCTCGCCTTACCGGCAAAAATTGCAGGGTGTAAAGAAGTAATATTATGTACACCTTCAAATAGTAAAGGAGAGGTGGCTTCGGAAGTGCTTTTTGCTGCTTATTCTTGTGGTGTCGATAAAATATATAAAATTGGTGGTGCTATGGCAATAGCTGCTATGGCTTATGGAACAGAGAGTGTTCCTAAGGTTGATAAAATATTTGGTCCCGGAAATTCATATGTCACAACGGCAAAACAGTTAGTCTCACTCTTTGATGTGGCAATAGATATGCCTGCTGGTCCTTCTGAAGTTATGATTGCTGCCGACGTTACTGCCGATGCTTCGTTTGTGGCTTCAGACCTTCTTTCCCAAGCCGAGCATGGCGTAGATAGCCAAGTGGTACTTGTAACCACATCAACCACCTTTGCCTCAAAAGTTGTTAAGGAAATAGACATACAGTTGAAAAGCCTCCCTCGCAGAGACATCATATCTAAATCATTAAAGAGTTCGCCAATAATTGTTGTAGATAGCATAAATGAAGTTGTCGATATTATAAATGCCTATTCTCCGGAACACCTTATCGTTGCTATGTATAAACCGATGAATATCGTCGAGAGGGTAGAGAGTGCCGGTAGTGTGTTTATAGGTAACTACACTCCTGAGAGTGCAGGTGATTATGCCTCAGGTACAAATCACACTCTTCCCACAAATGGTTGGGCTCGTAGTTATAGCGGTGTAAATTTAGATAGCTTCACAAAGAAAATGACGTTTCAACATATCACAAAAGAGGGACTCAAAACTATTGGAAGCAGCATAGAACTTATGGCTTCTGCAGAGGGGCTTGAGGCTCACAAAAGAGCAGTATCATTAAGGTTGAAATGATGGAAAATCTTATAAGAAAAAATATAAAACAACTGTCTCCATATTCAACTGCACGTGATGAATATGAGGGTGAGATAGGTGTGTTTCTTGATGCAAATGAAAATCCTTTTAATACAGGGCTTAACCGTTATCCCGATCCTCATCAAAGGCGTTTGAAGGAGGTTATATGTAAGATAAAAGGTGTCGGTGTTGAAAATATATTTCTTGGTAACGGCAGTGACGAACCTATTGATATTTTGTATCGTATCTTCTGTGAACCTCGTGTAGATAGCGTTGTTACGATAACTCCCTCTTATGGGATGTATGGCGTTGCGGCAAAGATAAACGATGTTGAAGTTATATCAGTTCCTTTAAATGAAAAGTTTGATATTAATAAAGAAGCTGTTATAAATGCCGTTAAGCCATCTACAAAAATGATTATGCTTTGTTCTCCCAATAACCCCTCAGGAAACCTATTAAATAAAAGGGAGATAGTCTCTATTCTTGAAAATTTCTCTGGTGTTGTGGTTGTAGATGAGGCGTATATCGATTTTGCAGATGACAAAGGCTTCTTGCCGCTCATCAATGATTATAAAAACTTGGTCGTTCTACAAACTTTATCTAAGGCGTGGGGTTTTGCTGGCGTGAGGCTTGGAATGGCATTTGCCTCCTCAGAGATAATTTCTGTCATGAGCCAAGTGAAATATCCTTATAACATAGGAGTCCACACACAAACACTATTGATAGATTTATTGACCAATGGTTGTGAGATGTTAAAACAAGTGGAGATAATAAAAAAAGAACGTTCGAGAGTCATTTTGGAATTAGGAAAATTTAACTTTGTAAAACAAATTTATCCCTCAGATTCAAATTTTATACTTGTGAAGTTTGATGATGCAAATAAAATCTATAATTATCTCATCGAAAAAACGATTATCGTCCGTGATCGCTCAAAGATAAAGGGGTGTGAAGGGATGTTGCGCATAACAATAGGTCGAGAACAAGAAAATGATCGACTAATAGAAATATTAAAGTCGCTTGTATGAAAAAGGTACTTTTTATAGACAGAGATGGCACAATAATTATTGAGCCGGATATAACATTTCAGATAGATACACTTGAGAAATTGGAGTTTCTGCCATTTGCAATATCCTCTATGTCAGCACTTCGTAAGAGCGATTTTGAAATTGCTATGGTTTCCAATCAAGATGGGCTTGGCACTAAGGACTATCCAATAGCAAATTTTAACCTTGTTCAAGGGAAAATGCTTTCAATATTAGGAAGTGAGGGTGTCTTCTTTGATGATGTTTTTATTGATGGAAGCACTCCAGAGGAAAATAGTCCAAATAGGAAACCGGAAATAGGGATGTTAGCTAAATATATAGGTAACGACGACTATGATCTTAAAGGTTCTTTTGTGCTTGGTGATAGGGTTACGGATGTGGTTTTGGCGAAAAATTTAGGTGCTAAAGCTATCCTCTTTCAGCCTCAAGATAAGGGGAGAAAAATGTTGCTTGGGTCAGAACTTGAAGATAGCGTTGCTCTTATTTCAGATAGTTGGATCGAGGTGGCTGAGTTTTTAAGACTTGCCGATCGTCGTGTGGAGGTGTCTCGTAAAACTAAAGAGACCGATATATTGCTGTCTTTAGACCTTGATGGCAGGGGCATATCGTCGATAAATACGGGGCTTAGCTTCTTTAATCATATGTTGGAGCAAATAGTTTTCCACTCTCCAATATCTATGAGTATAGATGTTCGGGGAGACCTTAATGTCGATGAACATCACACCATTGAAGATGTAGCTATCGTACTCGGAGAGGCTATTGGCAAGGCGTTGGGTGATAAATGTGGCATAGAACGTTATGGTTTTTCTCTTCCTATGGATGAGTGTGAGGCTACGGTGCTTCTCGATTTTGGAGGACGCATAGATTTTCGTTTTGATGTCGATTTTAAACGAGAGAAGATAGGTGATGTGCCTACCGAGATGTTTGAACATTTCTTTAAGTCTTTGTGTCACGCTTCACGCTGCAACCTTCATATATCGGCTTCAGGAGACAATGAACACCACAAAATAGAAGGTGTCTTTAAGGCGTATGCACGTGCGTTGAAGATGGCTATACGTCGTAATGTTTACCAGATGTCTCTTCCATCATCAAAAGGTATGTTATGATTACAATAGTAGATTATGATACAGGCAATATACAGTCTGTAAAAAATGCGTTTCGACGTATCGGAGCAGACTATATCGTTAGTTCTGATCCACAAGAGATAGCTATGGCTGAGAGGATTTTTCTGCCTGGAGTGGGGGAGATGTCGAGTGCTATGGCAAAGTTACGTGAGAGGGGACTTGTAGATGTGCTTCGTGAGAGTCGTGT
>JAVVUK010000103.1:0-4694 GCA_036653215.1 Rikenellaceae bacterium | reverse complement strand
ATAGTGATTGTTGCTATGGGGCAACGTGAGTTTGTCACTGCCGACATGATAAAAGAAGGAGCCGTTGTTGTTGATGTGGGTATCCACCGCATCCCCGATGCTACTAAGAAAAGCGGTTATCGTTTGGTTGGAGATGTGAAGTTTGACGAAGTAGCCCCAAAATGTTCATATATAACTCCTGTTCCGGGTGGTGTGGGCCCTATGACTATTGTCTCTTTAATGTTAAATACCCTTAAAGCGTGCAAAATTAGAAACGCAAAGAGATAGTCTCACCTATTTCGACTTTCTGTCACTTAATCCTTTGTTATTTTGGAAACAGTGCTTATCTTTGCATACGACAAAGAACGAATAAATAAAATAATCTAAAATAAAATCTATGAGTAACCTCTTTACCTCTTCCATCGGGAAGAAACTAATTATGAGTGTCACAGGTCTATTCCTTGTGCTATTCATTATTTTCCACATGTCTATGAACATTGTGGCGGTGATTTCTGCAGATGGCTATAACGCTGTTTGTGAATTCTTGGGAGCTAATTGGTATGCACTTGCGGCAACCGTAATCTTAGCTGCTGGTGTTTTAGTTCACTTTATCTATGCTTTTGTCCTTACTATCTTAAATCGTAGAGCAAGGGGACGTATTCGTTATGCTGTCACAGTAAATGAAGAAGGTGTCGATTGGTCTTCAAAGAATATGTTAGCCTTAGGTCTTATCGTTGTATGTGGTCTTTTGCTTCACCTATTCAACTTTTGGAGTAAGATGCAACTTGTAGAAATTATGGGTGGGCATACTGCTGTTCTTGGTGATGGAAGTGAAGTCTCTCCAACAGATGGAGTTGCTATTATCCGTTACACTTTTAGTCAATGGTACTATGCGTTGCTTTATATCATTTGGTTTGTCGCTCTATGGTTCCACCTTACTCACGGTATGTGGAGTATGATGCAAAGTGCAGGGCTAAACAACAAAATTTGGTTAAAACGCTTTAAATGTATAGCAAATTTTGTCTCAACAGTGATCCTTATTGGTTTTGCACTTGTTGTTATAGTGTTTTATATACAAAGTCTGTAATTTCAAAAATATAAATATATGAGTATTTTAGAATCAAAAACTCCTGCAGGGCCACTGGCTCAGAAATGGAGTAACCATAAAGCAAATATAAAAGTAGTAAGTCCTGCTAATAAACGTAAACTTGAAGTTATAGTCGTAGGTACAGGTCTTGCTGGTGCCTCTGCTGCTGCTTCGCTTGCTGAATTAGGATATAGTGTTAAGATTTTCTGTATCTCGGACTCTCCTCGTCGTGCGCACTCTATTGCTGCTCAAGGAGGTATCAACGCTGCTAAAAACTACCAAAACGATAACGACTCTATATTCCGTCTATTTTATGATACTATAAAAGGTGGTGACTATCGTGCTCGTGAGGCTAACGTTTATCGTTTAGCTGAAGTCTCAAATGCTATCATAGACCAATGCGTTGCTCAAGGGGTTCCTTTTGCTCGTGATTATGGTGGATTGCTTGACAACCGTTCTTTCGGTGGTGCTCAAGTATCCCGTACTTTCTATGCTCGTGGACAAACCGGACAACAACTCCTTCTTGGTGCTTACGCTGCCCTAAACCGTCAAATCGGTAAAGGAGCCGTTAAGAGTTATACACGTCATGAGATGCTTGATCTTGTCCTTATCGATGGTAAGGCTCGTGGTGTTATCGTTCGTGACCTTGTAACAGGTAAGATAGAACGTCATGGTGCTCACACAGTCCTTATGTGTACAGGTGGTTATGGTAATGTTTTCTTCTTGTCTACAAATGCTATGAACTCAAATGGTTCTGTGGCATACCAAGCATATAAGAAAGGTGCTATGTTCGCAAACCCTTGCTTCACACAAATTCACCCTACTTGTATTCCCGTTCACGGATCACAACAGTCTAAGTTAACTCTTATGTCTGAGTCTTTACGTAACGATGGACGTATTTGGGTTCCTAAGAAGAAAGAAGATGTCGTTAAGCTACATAACAAAACTCTAAAAGCATCTCAAATTCCTGAAGAAGACAGAGACTACTATCTTGAACGTCGTTACCCTGCTTTCGGAAACCTTGTTCCTCGTGACGTTGCCTCTCGTGCTGCTAAAGAACGTTGTGATGCAGGCTTCGGAGTAAATGAGACTGGTCTTGCCGTCTATCTTGACTTCTCTACTGCTATTGGTCGTCTTGGTCGTCATGTCATCGAAGATCGTTATGGTAACCTATTCCAAATGTATGAGAAGATCACCGATGTGAACCCTTATGAAGAGCCAATGATGATATATCCTGCTGTTCACTATACTATGGGTGGCATCTGGGTCGATTATAACCTTATGACAACTATTCCTGGTCTTTATGCTCTTGGAGAGGCGAACTTCTCAGATCACGGTGCTAACCGTCTTGGTGCGTCTGCTCTTATGCAAGGTCTTGCTGATGGATATTTCGTTATCCCTTATACTTTAGGTGACTACCTATCACACGATATTCAAACTCCTAAGATAAATGTTAACTGTGCAGAGTTCGATAAAGCAGAGAAAGATGTTAAAGATAAGATCAACAAAATCTTAAATATAAAAGGTAAGAAGAGTGTTGATGAGATCCATAAACAACTTGGCATTATTATGTGGGACAACGTAGGTATGGCTCGTACTGCTGAGTCTTTGGAACGTGCTACAAAACTTATCGCTGAGGTTAAAAAGGAATTCTGGACTAATGTTTTTGTTCCAGGTGTGGCAGAAGACTTTAACCAAGAGCTTGAAAAGGCACTTCGTTTAGCTGACTTCCTTGAGATAGGTGCTCTTATGGCTCTTGACGGTCTTAACCGTAACGAGTCTTGTGGTGGTCACTTCCGCATGGAGTATCAAACTCCTGATGGTGAGGCTTTACGTAACGATGAAGAGTACACTTATGTAGCTGTTTGGGAATACCAAGGCGAAGATAAGAAGCCAGTTCTACATAAAGAGGATTTAGTATTTGAAAACATTAAGGTTGCTCAACGTAACTACAAAGAATAAGGAGTATAATTATGGACTTGAAATTAAAAATTTGGCGTCAGAAGAACGCACAAGATAAAGGTCACTTTGAAACTTACGAAGTGAAAGATATATCTGCTGACAGCTCATTCCTTGAGATGTTAGATATATTAAACAATGAGCTTATACATCAAGGAAAAGAGCCAGTAGCTTTTGACCATGACTGTCGTGAGGGTATCTGTGGTATGTGTTCACTCCACATCAACGGACACGCACATGGGCCTGACAATCTTATTACTACTTGTCAGTTACATATGCGTAAGTTTAAGAGTGGTGATACCATCACTATCGAGCCATGGCGTTCGGCAGCTTTCCCAGTCATTAAAGACCTTGTTGTTGACCGTACCGCATTTGAGCAAATTCTTCATGCAGGAGGTTTCGTATCTGTAAATACAGGAGGTGTTCCCGATGCTAACGCTATTCCTATCCGCAAGGAAAATGCAGACGAATCTATGGATGCTGCTTCTTGTATCGGTTGTGGAGCGTGTGTGGCTACTTGTAAGAATGGTTCAGCAATGCTCTTTACTGCTGCTCGTGTGTCGTCTTTAGCTCTATTACCACAAGGTAAGATTGAGGCTTCACGTCGTGCTAAAGCGATGGTTGCTAAGATGGATGAGCTTGGCTTTGGTGGATGTACAAACACTGGAGCTTGTGAGGCAGAGTGTCCTAAGGGCATCTCTATATCACATATAGCACGTTTAAACAGAGAGTTCCTTTCAGCAAAATTTAAGGACTAACAATAATATATATACGAAATAGAGCTACCACATTTTATTGTGGTAGCTCTATTTCGTTTTGGTGGACGCTTATGACGCTTGTGGGTGCTAAGTCCCCTTTTATTCATATTGCGACATGATCCTAATTTAGGAAAATGTACGCAAAATCTTCGGCGATAGTTCTTGGAAATGTTATTATAAAATTAGCTCAATCTTCTTTATTAATACGTTTTTCAGATAATTATTTTGTTTATTGGAATTATTGTATTATGTTTGCAATATAATTATTAGGACAATGAGAATATTTACCGAGCAAACGCTCAAGGATTATATTGCACAACATCCGGATGTGAAGACGGCTTTGCAGGAATGGGTAGTTATTGTAAAAAAGAGTGATTGGACGTGTTTCGCCGATATTAAAAATTCATTTAATAGTGTGGATAGTGTAGGTAATCAACGTTACGTCTTTAATGTAAAAGGTAATAGTTTTAGACTTGTTGTTATTGTGAAGTTTACAATTAAATATGTCTATATCCGTTTTATTGGAACGCACACGGAATATGACAAAATAGACTGTTCAAAAATTTAGAAGTATGACACACATAGAAAATAAAGCTCAATATGATTGGGCAATGTCACGAGTTGAGGAGCTTTTGCCGTTGGTTATGGATGAAACGCCACTTGATGATGCCAATAGTATAGAATTAGTATTACTTAGTAATTTAGTGGCTGATTATTCAGACGAACATTTTTCCATAGGTTCGCCTTCACTTGCCGATGTGCTTAAACTTCGTATGTACGAAATGAATCTTACACAAAAGGCTATGGCTGTTTTGATTGGTATTAGTCAGTCACGTCTTAGTGAATATCTATCAGGTAAGAGTGAACCACCACTTAAGGTTGCCCGTGAAATTAGTCGTAAACTAAACATC
>JAVVUK010000102.1:3335-4705 GCA_036653215.1 Rikenellaceae bacterium | reverse complement strand
TACTTATCACAGAGTCCATTCTAAATTGAGGATAAGCATTTGCCTTTTGTAACCTTTCCAATGTTTTTGCATACGAAGCATCGAATTTGGCATTTGAGGTATATACCTTTCTGAAAAGACTTTTTCTCATATTATTGTCTTCAGCTATTCTCTCGTCTTCAATTTTAGAATATGTTCTATTTTTATGTCCTCCCCTTAATACAAATGCTCTTTCTTGTAAAGCTGTGTTATGATTACTTATAGTACTGTCACTCTTGGTCTGGAAATGTTTTATTCTGAGTGCTAAGATAGAATCGTTTACGGAATTAGTACGATAACGCCTATTTACCTTATCTGGACCAAAAACATCTTTTCTGTTAAGTTTAGAGAGATATTGTGACGACTCTGCATTACTTCGTTCAGCATCCACAGGAATAAGGAATAGTCTCTCCATCCGCTTTTGGTAAAGATCTGACGATTTTGTATTTTTCGAGTTCATCCTTTTTATAGTCTCTATTCTTCTTTCATATTTGGCTATTCTGTGTTTTTGCTTTTTATCGAATTGAGAACCTTGAAAAACCACTTTTTCAAGATTATAAGAAGTATCTCCCTTTATCATCTTAGGCTCTATAACAACTTCCCATTTACTGTTTAAGATAGTATCTGGAACCATGACAACAAAGCCAAGATTAATTTTGCCACTACGTTCTGGCAAGACCTTTAATGTAGGCCTAACAGTAACGTCATTAAGTTTAATGACCATAAGTTTAGCCTTATCAACAGAGTCATACTCCACCTCATAAACCTTAAGTTTCTTCTCTTCTCTTCGAGTCAAGCCTTCTGATTGCTGCTTTTCTAAAAGCCTCATATACGCCATTGCTGTTTCTGGCACTTGTATGTCTTTTTTCTTATCAAAAGTGATTTCCGGCTTCCCCTGCGTCTTATCAAGCGTTCTTGTAATGGAGCACGCAGAAAATATCGAAAACAAAACTATTGATAAGAATATATTAGTATGTCTCATCATAGGATCGTAAATAATGTGTTGTGAAATTAAACCATTTTATAGAAAACATCGTAAGTTAGCTATAATGGCAACAAATAGTGCATCGACACCGAATAAAGCTATTTCTAAAATTAGAATAGATACACTATATTAAGACCCGCCTTTGTAGGAGCAAGCACGATTTTTCTATCTGACAATCGTTTACTTGGATAAACACCGCCCTCTGGACGTTCATCATAGAACATCCCCATAGCACTTAGGCCTACTTCAAGCTCCAAATTCCAACGTGGAGACAACATCCAAGCATATCCGCCAGAGAGACCAACACCAGCAGCGAAGCCACGATAGTCTTTTCCTTTAAATGAAGCTTCAGTATATGTACCTGTAA
>JAVVUK010000102.1:0-3235 GCA_036653215.1 Rikenellaceae bacterium | reverse complement strand
AACAAGATAGCAAAGGAAAATATTTTCTTCATATTTTATTTATTTATAGGTTCTTTAATATGCTGCATAAACTCCATTGGTCAACTTTGCCATAACTCATTGTACTGCTAAAAAAAATAATATTCAAACAAATAGTATATAACAAATTATCACATACAAAATCCACCCAGCCTTTTACTTGGTTTATTTATGACAAAGATAATTATTAAATTTAAATATCTTTATTTTTTCGATGTTTTTTGCACCTTTTTTGTCATTAAGGCGATGTTATTTAATATTACCGTATGACATATTGACACACGTGTCTACAAACAGTGTCATAACGTCTGAAAATAGAGCGTTGGCATAAAGATTGATTGTCCTTTAAAAACGAAATAAAAATAAAAAACATAATAAAATGGGAAAAATAATTGGCATAGACTTAGGCACAACAAACTCATGTGTCTCTGTAATGGAAGGTAACGAACCTGTGGTAATAACAAATAGCGAAGGACATAGAACAACTCCTTCTATTATAGCTTTTACCGATGGCGGAGAGAGAAAAGTTGGCGAACCTGCAAAAAGACAGGCTATAACCAACCCAGAAAGGACTATCGCATCTATAAAACGTTTTATGGGAGAGCCTTTTGACAAAGTAACAAAAGAAATTGCTCGTGTTCCTTATAAGGTTATAAAAGGCGAAAACAACACTACTCGTATAATTATAGACGATCGTCAATATACTCCACAAGAAATTTCTGCCATGACACTTCAAAAGATGAAGAAGACAGCAGAAGAATATTTGGGACAAGAAGTGACAGAGGCTGTCATAACAGTTCCTGCATACTTCTCAGACTCACAACGTCAAGCTACAAAAGAAGCAGGTGAGATTGCCGGATTAAAAGTACGTCGTATAATCAACGAACCTACGGCAGCAGCTCTTGCTTACGGTCTTGACAAGAAAAAAGCAGAGATGAAAATCGCTGTATTCGACCTTGGTGGTGGTACTTTCGATATTTCAATCTTGGAACTTGGAGATGGCGTATTTGAAGTTAAATCTACAAATGGCGATACACACCTTGGTGGTGACGACTTTGACGATGTAATCATCAAATGGCTTGCCGATGAGTTCCAAGCAGAATACCACATAGACCTACGTAAAGACCCTCGTGCTCTTCAACGTCTTAAAGAGGCTGCTGAAAAGGCGAAAGTTGAACTTTCAAGTTCTACAACAACAGAGATAAATTTACCTTATATAATGCCTGTTGACGGCATTCCTCAACACCTTGTTCGCAACCTTTCAAGAGCAAAATTCGAACAACTTGCACACGATCTTATCCAAGCAACTCTTGAGCCTTGTAAACTTGCAATTAGAGATGCTGGAGTAAGCGTCAACGAGATAGACGAAGTGATCCTTGTCGGCGGTTCAACACGTATACCTGCAATTCAAGAAATTGTAGAGAAATTTTTTGGCAAAGCTCCTTCAAAAGGTGTTAACCCAGATGAAGTTGTTGCCGTTGGTGCTGCAATACAAGGCGGTGTACTTTCAGGTGAAGTAAAAGACGTTCTTCTTCTTGATGTGACACCTTTATCTTTAGGTATAGAGACAATGGGCGGTGTATTTACTCGTTTGATAGAGTCTAACACAACAATTCCTACTAAAAAGTCGGAGGTTTTCTCTACTGCATCTGACAATCAACCATCTGTTGAGATCCATATCCTACAAGGTGAAAGACCTATGGCACGTGACAACAAGACAATTGGTCGTTTCCACCTTGACGGCATCCCTGCCGCACCACGTGGAGTGCCACAAATTGAAGTCACCTTTGACATAGACGCAAATGGTATCCTTAATGTATCTGCAAAAGATAAAGGAACAAACAAAGAACAAAAGATACGTATTGAGGCTTCTTCAGGACTTTCAGACCAAGACATACAACGTATGAAAGACGAAGCAAAGGCAAACGAAGAGTCAGATAAGAAAGAACGTGAGAAGATAGACAAAGTAAATGGTGCCGACTCTCTTATTTTTACTACTGAAAAGCAAATTAAAGAATACGGAGATAAAATATCTGCTGACCACAAAGCAGCTATTGACTCTGCTCTTGAAAAGCTTAAAGAGGCTCACAAATCTCAAAGCGTTGAAGATATAGACAAATATAGCGCAGATCTTCAAACAGCATGGCAAGCAGCATCTGCCGACATATCATCTGCTCAACAAGCAGGTGGCGGTGCAGAATATGCACAACCTAACGACAACGGAGGCGCATCTTCATCTTCACAAGGAAACACACAAAACGGTGGCGATGTAAAAGACGTTGAGTTTGAAGAAGTAAAATAACACTATAAAATATAAATAAAAAAGAGTTGCTCAAAAACGAGCAACTCTTTTTTATATTATTTTTGTCTCGTCCTGAAATAGGTTTACACTAAAAAGAGTAAAGCTATGGAAGAAAAAGGCAAATCTCAGTATGTCAAGCTTACGCATCGAATGTACCACTCGTGTCCTTTAACCGCCATCCGACCAGTCATCAAGCGACAGCAGCAATATTATCGTTTTTTTTAGTGTCAATATCATGATTGTGAAGAAATTAATGCTATTTTTGTCTAAAATTCTATTAATCAATTCTCAAAACAGGAGATCAAATAATGTAAGGCTATGAATTTATTAGTACAAAATGGGGCGAAATCGCTTTGGGGAATAGTGGCGGTTTTATGCCTGCTCAGCAACTCTATTCCTGCAATGGCACAGTCTAAAGTTTTCGATAGGACAGCCAGCTCACCCGATTATGCATATAGCGCCTCTAACGAAAACTACTTTTTTTACACTGTTTCAGCAGGTAACACAGACGGCGGTTTTAACTACATGGGCATCATTCGTGAAGATAAAAAAACCAAAGAACGTGCAGTGCTATACAAAGGCAAATGGATAATCGACCTTATGGTCTGTGGCGATTGGGTCTACTACGAAACCACCTCCGAATATATCAACCGGGTGAAGGTAGATGGCTCGAAACACGAACTAATCAAGATAGGAAGTCGACCATTCATATATAAGGAACGATTATATTTTTCTGAATACAACGCACTTAAGTTCTACGATTTAAAAACGATGGACGTTAAGACGGCATCAACTAAGATCACCGCTATAGATGCTATATGCGACGACGTGGCGGTTATTTTCGACGAACTAAACGCCATCTGCACAATAGCTCAGTTAGACCCGACAAGCGGTGTGGTCACAAGCGTAAGTCAC
>JAVVUK010000101.1:0-4788 GCA_036653215.1 Rikenellaceae bacterium | reverse complement strand
ATAATTTCCTCGCCAATCATCTCCGCACCGAAAGATTTGTAGTAAGCATGATTGTCCTTGGCGACCGAGCTGTCCCAAAAAAGAGTGTGCCCCTTGAACCTCTCAAGACAATCGTTGAATAATATGCGTCCACAACCCTTTTTTATCGACCCAAGCATAAACATATAGTAATGAGGCTCCTTGATGTGATGCTGCTCGTTGATATTCATAATATTGAGCAGCTTTTTCATCCTTTTAAGACCTATTCCTAAGGTGTTTTTAATAGTAACAAAGAAAAATCCATGAGTCAGTAATGCGCCAAAGTCAAGAGGAGTCGCCCCCGGTTCATCCCATAGTGAGAGTGCGACGATCCTGTTATTACGATCTCTCAACGAATAGATAATCCCGTAACGACTATAATAAAGCAAGCACAAATGCATCATCAATGACATCTTGCCGCGATCTCCTCCAAATATATTGTCTCCAAATATAGGATTGCGTAGAAATGTGTCAGTCAGCAGATCATTCATCTCCTGAGTCAATAGTGTCTCGCGCGTACAATTGAATTCGGTTTTCATCGGGAGGGTTTTATGATTCTATTTTTCAAAACTTGCTCGGAGTCCATTTTTTGGGTATCATTTGAGTACGAATATACACAAAAATCGTGTACAAATGCCGATATCAACTAAAAAAAACGGCTCAAGATGAAAAATAGGTAACTTTGTATCGTCAAAAATCACAATGCGGGAGCGTAAACTAAACTGTGTCATCATCAATTTTAGGAGCGATTTTGAGTCACCTTGCAAATCTGATGAATAATGCATAGTTGTACAACCGTATCGTGATATACGCTCGCAATAGCATCCGGGAAACCTTTCAGTCCATCTACACACGTAATCAGAATATCACGCACTCCTCGATTCTGTAAGTCCGTAAGTACCGACAACCAGAAATTGCCTCCCTCACTCTTAGCGATATACATACCCAAAAGCTCTTTGCGTCCAGTACTGTCGAGAGCCAGCACGTTATAGATAGCTCGTCACAGTCTATTGTGGACTCCCTCTCAACACAAGCTTCTACGTAAATATTGATTTCATAAAAAAAGCCCTAAAAAGGGCTTGAAAAATGGAACAGACTGTATATCTTTGCACTCGAAGTAAAACTATTATAAATCAAGTTCGTGTAGGGTTACACGGTGGATTTAGTGTTTTATCATCAAATAACTATTGATATACAGCCTGTTATCAAAGAGTTAGTGCGCTCTTAATGGGGCAGCCTTTTTTAATTTAATTGTGCTTAAAATGGATTATATAGAATTTATACTTAGTTCTAATAAGATGATGTCGGAGGAGGAGAGTGGTGTTTATATCGCTTTCTTATGTGATTTTGGCTTCGATAGTTTTCGTGAAGAAGGGAAAGATCTTTTTTGTTATATCACATATGATCAATACCTAAAGAACAAAATAGAAATAGACAAATATCTAAGTACCATATCGTTAACCATAAGTAAAAGCGATGTGGAGAAGAAAGATTGGAATGCTGTTTGGGAGTCGCATTTTGAACCTATTGTCGTTAATGATAAATGTGTTGTTAGGGCTCCTTTTCACGACCCATATGGTGTGGAGAAAGAGATTGTGATAATGCCTAAGATGTCGTTTGGTACTGGTCATCATCAAACGACACGACTTATGATGGAGGCGATTTTAAATGCGGATCTTGCTTATAAGAAATGTTTAGATATGGGATGTGGAACGGCGGTGTTGTCAATCTTGGCTGTCAAATGTGGTGCTGAGAGTGTTGATGCGATAGATATTGATGAGTGGGCTTATGAAAACGGAGTGGAAAATGTTTCTGCAAATGGAGTTTCTGATAAGATAAATATGTTTTGTGGTGATGCGTCTTTACTCAAATCTCAACACTATGATGTGATATTTGCTAACATAAATCGTAATATCCTTTTGAAAGATATAAATCGCTATGCGCAAGTTCTCAATAATGGAGGAGATGTTTATATGAGTGGTTTCTTAGAAGAAGATGTAGATATGATTTTAGAGGCTGCCTTGAAGTTGGGGCTAAGAAAAAAGGAAGTTGTCCAGAAAGATAAATGGAGTATGGTAAAAGTTGGTCTCTAAGACAATTTTTTATTTGACGTAAAAGTTATTATCTTTGTAGTAAGTTTTTTTGTTATGGATATTTTTGCTGTAAAACAGAGGTTCGGAATTATTGGTAATAACCCGAAGATGGTTAGTGCTATTGAGATAGCCCTTCGTGTCGCTGCGACAGATTTGTCTGTACTCATAACAGGAGAGAGTGGTGTTGGTAAGGAGTTCTTCCCTCAGATAATACATAGTGAGTCATCAAGAAAACATAAAAGTTATATTGCCGTAAACTGTGGTGCTATTCCCGAAGGGACAATCGATTCTGAACTTTTTGGACATGAAAAAGGCTCTTTTACAGGTGCTTCAGAAAGTCGTAAAGGTTATTTTGAAGTTGCAGATGGAGGCACTATATTTCTTGATGAGGTTGCGGAATTGCCTCAAACGACGCAAGTCCGATTGCTGCGTGTGCTGCAAGCAGGTGAGTTTATGAAAGTAGGCTCTTCTAAAGTTCAGAAGACAGACGTACGTGTCGTTGCTGCTACAAACATAAATCTTGTAGAAGCGATAAATAGGGGTCGTTTTAGGGAAGACCTTTTTTATAGGCTTAATACCGTTCCTATCACAGTCCCTCCGTTGCGAGAGCGTCGTGAAGACATATATATGCTTTTCCGTAAGTTTTGTGTCGATATAGCACAACTTTATAGTATGCCTACAATTCAGCTCGATGATGAGGCACGTATTATGCTTGAAGAATTTAACTGGCCTGGAAATATAAGGCAGTTGAAAAATATTGCGGAGCAAATATCTGTTGTCGAGGAAAGAAGAGTTATAACTGCTGCTATCCTTAGTCAATATATTCGTCCTTATGGTAATGTTAAGCCTATGATAATCGAAGATGATAGTTACAAGCATGAGCGAGAGATGCTCTTTAGCGTTCTCTATGATATGCGTAAAGATATTATTGAACTTAAAAATATGGTGTCACGTCTTTCGGGACAAAGTGGTGATATAGACACTCCTATAACATCGACAGCCTTGATGCCACAGCCATCTTCACAAATAGCTCTTATCCCTAAAAAAGAAGAAGATCCTTATGTCATTGAAGATATGCAAGAGGGACGTGAAATGTCGAAAGACGATTATATGCGTGATGAGATTTTAAAAGCCCTCTCACGTAACAATGGTAAACGTAAAGAAGCTGCGAAAGAGCTTTTTATCTCTGAAAGGACATTATATAGGCGTATGAAAACTTTAGGGATAGACAAAGAGTAAACTATGAAGAATAAAAAATATATAATACTAATATCTGCCTTGTCGTGCATTTCCATTTTGTCGCTTGTGGCGTGTAAGGTTCAATATTCGTTTACAGGAGCTTCTATTGCTCCAGAGGTAAAAACTGTAAGCATACAGCAATTCAACAACGTTTCGGCTATGGTGGTGCCTATGTTATCCCCATATCTTACTGAGGCTCTTCAAGATAAATTTTCAAGATCTACAGGTTTAGTCCCTGTTCGTGAAGATGGAGATATGGCTTTTGAGGGTATGATCACAAATTATACATCTACTCCGACTGCTGTTACGGGAGACCAATATGCTTCTCAAAATAGACTTACTATTACCGTTAAAGTGAAATTTACAAATCGTATTCAGCCTAAAATGTCTTTTGATAAAAGCTTTTCAGCATACCAAGATTACGATAATACACAACTTCTGCAACAAGTTGAGGGGGCTCTTATTCCTGAAATTGCAGACCAAATTGTAGATGAGATTTTTAATGCTTCGGCTTCAAACTGGTAATACTTATGAGTACCGAACGATTAATTTTCAACCAAGCTGTATCATACCAAACGGAACTTACAGACCTAAAATATATTGACGACCTTATAAATCAATATCCATGGTTTAATATGTTGCATATGATGAAGTTAAAGGTATTAGATGGTAAAAAGGCAGATAAATATAGATGTTCAAATGCCTTGACCCTCTTTGCTAATAGCTATTATAATATATTGAATAATAAAAGTTATTCTGATTTTAGTGCTTTACAAGACGAACTTAAGAAAAAACAATTTTGTGATTTTCCTAAATCTTCATCCCTTGATAGCAGCTCTATTATAAATAGTTTTTTGAGTATAGATCTCTCAAAGCGTAAGATTGAAGATGTTGAAAATAAATATGTTAACGTAGATCTTGCTAATGATGACGATGAAGGTCTTGTGAGTGAAGATATAGCTTCTGTGTATGTTAAATTAGGTGAATTTCAAGAGGCTGCAAAAATTTATTGTAAATTAAGTTTGAAATATCCGGAAAAAAGTGCTTATTTTGCAGACGCAATAAAAAAGTTGAATAATAAATAATAATAATATGTATATATTTCTAATTGTGCTGATAATCATAGCAAGTATATTGCTGATTTTAGCTGTTTTGGCTCAACATCCTAAGGGTGGTATGGCTGCTAATTTTGGTGCTTCAAACCAAGTGATGGGTGTTAGACAAACTTCAGATTTCCTTGAGAGGTTTACTTGGGGAACATCTATTTTTATTGTGGTTGTGGCTGTTGCTGCTACTATGTTTATGCCATCTAAAAATATCGAAGCAAGTAAAAGTGCTGTTGAGATGAATGTGCAAAAAAATGTTGAAAATCTAATCGATGTACAGCCTGCTGCTGCCACTGCTACTCCTGCCGCTGCAACTGAACCTGCTACTCCAG
>JAVVUK010000100.1:4725-4963 GCA_036653215.1 Rikenellaceae bacterium | reverse complement strand
CAACAAGATACACGCTTACAAATTGCAAGATGAGGGACTTAACACTGTTGAGGCAAATGTAAAACTTGGCTTTGCTGCTGACGAGAGAGACTATGGAGTAGGTGCTTCTATACTTAATGCTCTCGGCGTTAAGAACATACGCCTTTTAACCAACAATCCTCTTAAACGTGCAGGACTTGAGGGTTATGGACTTAAGATTGTTCAAAACGTACCTCTTATCATCGCTCCTAACGAATAT
>JAVVUK010000100.1:0-4715 GCA_036653215.1 Rikenellaceae bacterium | reverse complement strand
CGATAAAAAAGATGTTAAGTAAAGAGTTAAGAATAATATATATGGGAACTCCTGAGTTCGCTGTCGAGCCTCTTAGAAGGCTTGTAGATGGCGGATATAAGGTTGTTGCCGTTGTTACTATGCCCGACAAACCATCTGGACGTGGACTAAAGCTCACCCCCAGTGCTGTTAAGGAATATGCCCTTTCACAAGGGCTTAAGGTTTTACAACCCGAAAAACTCCGTGACGAGGAATTTCTGGAACAGATGAAAAACCTAAATTTAGATTTAGGTATTGTTGTTGCTTTTAAGATGTTACCCACTGTTGTTTGGTCTTTACCAAAATTAGGCACTTTCAACCTGCACGCCTCTTTGCTACCTCAATATCGTGGTGCAGCCCCTATCAATTGGGCTATCATGAATGGTGATGCCGAGAGCGGAATAACAACCTTTATGCTTAACAAGGAGATTGACACAGGCGACATTATATCTGTCAAAAGAGTATCTATATCCAAAGATGAGACCGCAGGGATGCTCCATGATAAATTGATGATTGAAGGTGGTGACTTAGTGATAAAAAGCGTTGACATGATCGCTGAAGGCAAGCGTGACTATACACCACAAGATACAATCACTAAAGGTATTGACCTACGTCCTGCACCCAAAATCTTCAAAGACGATTGTAGGATAGATTGGACAAAAGATTTAGATTTTATATATAATAAGGTACGAGGATTAAGCCCCTACCCAGCTGCTTGGTTTGAGCATAATGGGATCAGCTATAAAGTTTTTGATGTCTCGTGTGAAAACAATAAACACGATATGCCCTTTGGAAATATTGTCTCTGACAATAAGACATTCATAAAAATTGCTTGCAATGGAGGTTACATCCAGATCAACGAGTTACAGATGGCGGGTAAGAAACGTATGAAAACGAAAGATTTTTTATTAGGTAATAAGATATAAGTTTCGTTTTCCAAATTTTAGAACACAAAGTAATAATGCGCTATAAATTTAAACATAACGTAGTATTTCAGATATTTTTACAATAACAACAAACAGCAGGGATGCTCTATCGCTGGTTTATCAAAACGAGAGGAAAGTCCGAGCAACATAGAGTACCGTTCTTTTGAAACTAAAAGACTTTCGTGAGGGAGTAGTAGTACAACAGAAAATAACCGCCATAACGGTAAGGGTGAAAATGTGAGGTAAGAGCTCACGGGCAGGTGTGGTGACATATCTGTGGTGTGCCTAACGGGTTGCGAGACCACATATACCGATGCTTGAGGGTTACTCGCCCAAGTCGGAGGGTAGGTTGCTAATTAGCTGTCAAGGTGACTTGCGGCATAGATAAATGATAGAGGCCTCTTCGGAGGTACAGGACTCGGCTTATAGTCCCTGCTTTTTTTAAAAAACTATGAAAAAGATAAGGATCGGATATGGATACGACGTTCACCGCTTAAGTGAAGGAGAGTCGTTGTGGCTTGGTGGGATCAAAATAGAACACACCAAAGGCACTGTGGCACATTCAGATGGTGATGTGCTCATCCATGCTATTTGTGACTCTCTATTAGGGGCTTTAGCACTCGGAGACATAGGGAAACATTTTCCAGATACCTCGTCTAACTTTAAAGATATAGATAGTAAGATATTGTTAAGTCGATGTGTAGATCTTATAGAAAGTAAAGGATACAAGATTGGCAATTTAGACACTATGCTTATTCTTGAAAAGCCTAAGATTATGAAGTATATAGATGTAATGCGCAACACGTTAGCACCACTAATGCACATATCCATAGACGATATATCTATTAAGGCTACCACAAAAGAGGGGCTTTCTTTTGTAGGCAGAGAAGAGGGCGTTGAGGCTCACAGCACGGTTTTAGTATATAAAGATTAGTTTTTTATTAAAATAGCACAAATGATTTTGTTAATAAATAAATTATCTATATCTTTGCCGTTCAAAGAATGCATAAATATTACATAAAAAATAATTAATGTACGCAATTGTAGAAATCGCAGGTCAGCAATTTAAGGCTGAGAATGGTCGTAAGCTCTATGTACACCGTCTAAAGGGTGAGGAAAACTCATCAATTAGCTTCGACAAAGTCCTGTTAGTAGAAAATGACGGTCAGGTTAAAGTAGGCACACCTGTAATAGAAGGTGCTTCAGTAAAAGTCACAATTCTCCAACATCTTAAGGGCGATAAAGTTATCGTATTTAAGAAAAGAAGGAGAAAAGGCTATCGTGTAAAGAACGGACATCGTCAGTATCTTACACAAGTCGTTGTTGATGAAATTTTAGGTTAAACATTAAAGATTTAGTAGAAGATGGCTCACAAAAAAGGTGCGGGTAGTTCAAAGAACGGCCGTGAATCAGAAAGCAAACGTCTCGGCGTAAAGCTATTTGGTGGACAAGTTGCTAAAGCTGGTAACATTATAGTACGTCAAAGAGGTACAGTACATAATCCTGGAGAAAATGTAGGTATGGGTAAAGATCATACATTATTTGCTCTTATTGACGGAACTATTGCATTCGCTAAAAAAGCAAAAGGAAGATCATACGTTTCGGTAGAACCAATAACAGAGTAATACCGATTGTAATACAGGAAACGAAGAGGTGTATCAAATGAAAATTTTGATACACCTCTTTACTTATATCCTACAACCACATAAGCATCAACATTAAAAGACAAAAAAAATAGTTATTAAAGCGAATACTTTAATAACTATTTTTATAAATAAGCTCTAATTTCAGAGACGCTTAGCGTCCGTCTAACAGAAAAACATTATCAGCAATTGGGCTATGATAATACGGATAAACATAGTAAGAGGATAAACCGCTGCATAAGCTATTACAGGAGATTCTTTGCCCGTAAGATCTGTGGTATAAGAAAGTGCTGGAGGACTACCCATACTACCGCACATCATACCAAAGACGGTAGGCATATCACACTTCTGCCATTTTATAAATATGTAACCTACAAGGAATAGAGGAAGAGCAGTTATCATCGCACCATAGAGAGCCCACATAAGCCCAGAACCACTCATTATGGTCTCAGCGAAGCCACCACCCGACTGAATACCAAGACACGCCAAATATAAGAGTATTCCTAACTCACGTAATATATTATTTGCACTTTGGGTTGTATATGTGAGAACCTTAAATTTATATCCAAAAGCACCCATACATATACCAATGAGCACCGTGCCACCCGCCAATCCCAACCTTACAGGAATTGAGATGCCCGGTATAGAAATAGGAATTGCTCCAAGCAGAAGACCTAACGCAAGACCTATATATATAGTTTTCAAATTCGGCTCATCGAGCTTCTTCACCGTGTTTCCAAGAAGACGTTCCACATTATCTAAGGAGTCTCTATTTCCAACCACTGTTACTTTATCCCCAAGAAGAAGATATAAGTTTTTTGTAGCAAGTAGGGTTATCCCTGAACGAGACACACGAGTTACGTTAACTCCATATTTATTACGTATGTCAAGAGCTCCGAGTGTCTTACCATTCACCTGTGGCTGTGTGACATATATCTTTTTAGTTATGAAGTCTTTATCGTCATTAGACCAGTCTATATTACTCTTCTCACCTATTAGAGGTTGTATTATATCTATGTTATCATGCGTTGTCATGACAAGAAGTATATCGTTTAGTAATAATGTGGTATCAGGCTTTGGGAATATGACATCTTCACCACGACGCACCCTTGAGACGTTAAAACTTTGAGATATGCTTTTTACCATATAACTAAGAGGTTTCCCATTAAAATTTGGGTTTGTCACCGATATAGATATTATCTCAGGCGTTGATCCACTATCTTCCTCTTGTGAAGACTCCACGTTATTATATTTCTTAAATATTCCTTTAAGCGACAAAACAACTAATATAGCACCTATAACCCCAAAAGGATAACATACAGCAAAGCCAGATGCCATGTCAGATATTGCCATTCCGGTACCACTTACTTGAGATAGTGTTTGTTGTGCAGCACCTAAAGCAGGAGAACAAGTTGTCGCTCCAGAGAGGACACCAACAAGTTGAGACATAGGGACTTTGAGCGCATAATATAAAACCATCACCACAGCCACATTGAGAACCACAATAGCCATAGACATCAAGTTTAGGCGTGTACCCCCAGCCCTTAATGAAGGGAAAAAAGAAGGACCCACCTGAAGTCCAAGCGCATATCCATATATCGCAAGTCCAAAAGATTGAGCAAACTCTAATACTTTTGTATCTACGTTAACCCCTAAATGCCCAGCAAATATCCCCATAAAGAATACAAACGTGATACCAAGAGACACCCCAAAGAATTTGAGTCTTCCCAAATACAAACCCACAGATGTGACAATAGATATTATCAAGCAAGTGTAAAGCATCATCTGGTCAGCAAAGAAGTTGTTTATTATTTCCATAAATTTTATATATTCATTTCGTTTTCGAGGCAAAGATAATTATTTTTCGAATATAAATAACGCTTTTCACGCAAGATGAAGAACATCGCCAATAGAAACCAGAGTTGCGTTACTATCTCATTACTTTCTTTTGGCTAGCAGGATAATTCTATCAGCTTTTCAAAGTGCTGATCTACACGCATTCAAAGGCTGTTTTACTTGCAAATGGAGCCGATTTTTCGGAAAGCGGATGAGATCATACGAAAAAGAAGTTAATCAAGCTGATTTTCAATCCGACATTCGGAGGATTGCTTGTGCTCTCGAACTAAAG
>JAVVUK010000099.1:3408-5066 GCA_036653215.1 Rikenellaceae bacterium | reverse complement strand
AAAGCAGGCGTACCGAAAACGATACGCCTGCTTTTTGTTGTTTTACTATGATTATTCTGCTGAAACAGATTCTGTCTCAGAGATTGATATAGGAGCAGTTTCTACAATAGGTGTTTCTACAATAGGAACCTCTACAATAGGAACCTCTACAATAGGAACCTCTACAATAGGAGCCTCTACAATAGGTGTAGCTTTTTCTGTTGGTTCTGCAATAACTGTTGGTTTAGGATTAGTGACAGAAGCAGGAACAATAGCTTGAGCTTCTTTCTTAATGCTCTCAACTTCTTGTTGTGTTAGATAACGCCATTCTCCACGTTGAAGACCTTTTTTAGTCAAGCCCGCAAAGTAAACTCTATCCAAGCGACGTACCTTGTAGCCAAGATGTTCAAACATACGACGCACAACTCTATTACGACCTGAGTGTATCTCTATGCCGACCTCTTTTTTATCTATTTGATCACAACTGATCTCGTCTGCAAAAATAAGCCCATCTTCAAGTTCAACGCCTGTGGCTAATTTCTCCATATCTTCCTCATGCAGTGCTTTATCAAGAGATACATGGTAAATCTTTTTCTTACTGAAAGATGGATGTGTGAGTATCTTCGTAAACTCACCGTCATTTGTAAGTAACAATACACCTAACGAGTTTTTATCTAAACGACCCACAGGATATACTCTCTCAGACACCAAACCATTAAGAAGCTGTGTTACAATCTTATCCGCATTAGGATCTTCAAGAGTAGTCACATAGTCCTTTGGTTTGTTCATAAGGATATATACATTTTTCTCGCCTCTAATTACTTCTCCGTCAAAAGAGACAACATCATTTGCAGATACCTTAGACCCTAAAGCAGTAACGACCTCACCATTAACGGCAACACGTCCAGACTCTATAAGAGCGTCAGCATCACGACGTGAACATATACCAGACATAGAAACATATCTGTTTAATCTTATGTCGCCTTTTAACAGCTCACTGGCAACGTTAAGCTCGTCAGATACATAAGGTTGTCCTTTATCATTTTCACTTCTTCTGTCGCTAACAAAATCGTCTCTTCTGTCGTCTCTTCTATCATCTCTTCTAAATCCGCCTCTATCTCCCTCACGATTAAAACTTGGACGATCTCCGTAAGGACGACGTTCGCCTCCCTCACGATTAAACGATGGTCTTGGTCTGTCACCAAACGATGGTCTATCTGAACGATTTCTATCAAATGATGGACGGTCTCCGCCCTCACGATTAAATGATGGTCTTGGTCTATCTCCACCTTCACGATTAAATGATGGTCTTGGTCTGTCGCCAAACGATGGACGGTCTCCACCCTCACGGTTAAATGATGGTCTTGGTCTGTCACCAAATGATGGACGATCTCCGCCCTCACGATTAAATGATGGTCTTGGTCTATCTCCAAATGATGGTCTATCTGAACGATTTCTATCAAATGATGGACGGTCTCCTCCATCACGGTTAAATGATGGTCTTGGTCTATCTCCAAATGATGGACGGTCTCCACCCTCACGGTTAAATGATGGTCTTGGTCTATCTCCACCTTCACGGTTAAATGATGGTCTTGGTCTGTCACCAAATGATGGACGGTCTCCGCCCTCACGGTTAAATGATGGTCTTGGTCTGTCACCAAATGATGGACGATCTCCGC
>JAVVUK010000099.1:0-3308 GCA_036653215.1 Rikenellaceae bacterium | reverse complement strand
GGTTAAATGATGGTCTTGGTCTGTCACCAAATGATGGACGATCTCCGCCCTCACGGTTAAATGATGGTCTTGGTCTATCTCCAAACGATGGACGATCTCCTCCCTCACGATTGAACGATGGTCTTGGTCTATCTCCAAACGATGGACGATCTCCACCCTCACGGTTAAATGATGGTCTTGGACGGTCACCAAACGATGGACGGTCTCCGCCCTCACGGTTAAATGATGGTCTTGGACGATCTCCTCCCTCACGATTGAACGATGGTCTTGGTCTATCACCAAATGATGGACGATCTCCGCCCTCACGGTTAAATGATGGTCTTGGTCTGTCACCAAACGATGGACGATCTCCGCCCTCACGATTAAATGATGGTCTTGGACGATCTCCACCCTCACGGTTAAATGATGGTCTTGGTCTATCTCCAAATGATGGTCTATCTGAACGATTTCTATCAAATGATGGACGGTCTCCGCCCTCACGATTGAACGATGGTCTTGGACGATCGCCTCCCTCACGGTTAAATGATGGACGGTCGTTATTATACGGACGGCGTTCACCACCACCCGCTACACGATTTCTATCATCAAAATTAGGATTAAAAGAGCGGCGTTCACGTGGCTCACTCTCTCTTGGTCTGTCATCTCTCTTAAAAAAAGATGTTTTTCTGTCACCACCTCGCTCCTCTCGGTTGAAACTGGGCTTTCTTTCGAAACTACTATTGTCTGTTGAAGTAGTCTCTTTTTTTTCGTTTTCCATTGTTGTTTAATTATTATCTTATATTCATATATTTATGTGTCTGCAATGAGATTTTCCACATCTGATTACATTTTACATATTCTATTATTTGTGAGAGCATATTTGCCTCAACGTTCCACTCTGGCTGCAGGAGTAATTTACACTGCGACCCTACTTTTTTTGCGCATTCCTCTGCCCAAAGAAAATCTTCTTTATTTCCTATAACTACTTTCAGTTCGCTTGCCCTTTTAAAAGCATCGTCTAAAGGCTTTTTAAACTTTTTCGGAGACAGGCACACCCAATCGAACACCCCACTAAAAGGTTTTGTTCCCGATGTTTCTATCCACACCTCTATTCCTTTATCTTTCAACATCCCTGTCAAAACATCAAGGTTTTGCATAAGAGGCTCTCCACCAGTTATAACGGTAGCTTTAGCACCACTTGCAACGACCTTATTTACAATATCGCTCTCACTAAACGCCTCTCCGCCACCAACTTTCCAAGCAAAAAGAGAATCACACCATGTACATCCCACATCACAACCCGAAAGCCTAATAAAATATGCGGCTTTACCACTATTTGCACCCTCCCCTTGTATAGAATAGAAATGCTCTGCTATGTTAATCATTCTGCAATATAAATCTCAGGGAAATTACGCCCTTTCTCATTATAATCAAGGCCATAACCAACAATAAAGTTGTTATCTTGCATCGTCATACCGATATAATCAATTTTCACACCACCTTTATAACTATTTGGCTTAAAGATAAAAGCAGCAATAGCTATGGAACTTGGTTTCTGTCCACTCACAATAGAATATAGCTCATTTATCGTGACTCCGCTATCTACAATGTCGTCAATAATAATCACATCCCTACCCTTAATATCTATATTAAGTCCTAAAACATGAGTTACCTGACCGGTAGATTTATCTCCACAATATGAAGATACTTTTATAAATGTTATACTGCTATCAACCTCTATTTCTTTCATAAGGTCTGAAGTAAACATGAAAGCACCATTTAAAGTACTTATAAATATTGGCTTTTTATCTTTGTAATCTCTATTTATCTTTGCTGCAACATCCCTCACGGCTTTTCCAATCGTTGCAGTAGAGATAAAAGGGACAAAAAACTTATCACATACTTCTATTCTCATATTCTTGCTAACAAAAACATTTCTTCTTTTCGTTTCTTTAGATTATCTTTGTTGGCAAAGTTACGCTTTTTTTATTACATAAAGAACATAAATAATTCATTGTGCCATTTTACATGGCTATGATGCTTATTTTAAGAGCGTTATGAAATTAATAAAATACCATACAATTAACATAAAAGATATATGCAACCAAGAGTTAGTATCATCATGGGTAGCACTTCAGACATGGATGTCATGTCAGCAGCTGCCAAATTCTTTGATCAAATGGAAATCCCATTTGAGATAAACGCCCTTTCGGCACACAGAACACCAGAATTAGTAGAAAAATTCGCCAAAGAAGCACATAGCAGAGGCATACAAGTAATAATAGCAGGTGCTGGTGGTGCGGCCCACCTACCGGGAGTAATTGCAGCCTCAACTCCAATACCTGTAATTGGAGTTCCTGTAAAATCGTCTAACTCAATAGACGGTTGGGACAGCATCTTATCTATTCTTCAAATGCCAGGTGGCATACCTGTTGCAACGGTTGCTCTAAACAACTCTTTAAATGCGGCTATCCTTGCGGCTCAAATTATCGCCACTGGCGACAAAGCGATCTTTGATAAAGTGGTGAAATATAAAGCCGACCTTGCAAAAAAGATAACTAAGGCAAATCAAGATCTTGCAGAGATAAAATTTAACTTTAAAACTAACTAAGATTACTTACGGTAGAGATTATGGAGATTAACGACATCGGGGAATTTGCGTTTATAGATAGACTCACCAAGCCTTTCGGAAGTACTATATCTCAAGGAATAGGAGATGATGCTGCCGTGATAGATTTTGGTGATACGTCGATCGTGCTATCTAAAGACCTGCTCCTTGAGGGCATTGACTTCGACCTTACATATACACCTCTACGACATCTTGGATACAAAAGCGTTGTAAAAGGGATATCCGACATTGTGGCTATGAATGCCCTGCCAAAATATATAATGATGGCTCTTGGTATCTCAAAACGTTTTAGGGTTGAAGATGTAGAAGAGCTTTACGCTGGGGTTAAAATAGCGTGTGACGAATATGGCTTAGAGCTTATCGGAGGCGACACAACAGCCTCTCTAACAGGACTTACAATATCGGTAACAGCCATTGGCGAAGCTGCAAAAGGAGATATATGCACTCGTAGTGGTGCTAAGACGAAAGATTTGATATGCGTAACTGGCGATCTTGGAGCTGCATATTTGGGGACTAAGCTCCTTGAAAGAGAAAAGCACGTCTTAAACGACGTGAAAGGGGTCAAGCCTCAGTTTGATGGCTTTGAATATCAGTTAGAAAGGTCTCTCAAGCCACGTTGTCGTACAGACCTTGTGAGACACCTAAAGAGCATCTCTTTACTTCCCACCTCTATGATAGACCTATCTGACGGCGTTGCGTC
>JAVVUK010000098.1:0-5096 GCA_036653215.1 Rikenellaceae bacterium | reverse complement strand
TTCATTCCATACATAGGATGATCGAACCCTTCGGCAAGAACACCCCAAAATTGATCACGATCACCAAAATTTATAGGTCCATCCATCGCCTTCATCCCTTTTGAAGAGACCCACTCTTTAGCAACATCGAACAACATATTTGCAGCCTCTTGAGACTCTATACACTCAAAAAAGCCACATCCACCTGTCGGCTGCTCCAAAGCATTAGACTTATCTATATTATAAAAAGCGGCAATACGTCCAACGGCTTTATCTCCTTCATAAAGGAGCCATCTTACAGCCTCTCCTTTTTCAAAAAGCAGATTTTTCTTTGGTGAGAATACCTTTTCAATATCATTATCCAAAGGACGAACCCAAATATTATCATCTTTATAAATTAGGGTTGGCATATCTAAAAATGAACGTATATCACCCTTAGTTTTAACTTCTTTTATTGTATATTTACTCATATTTTACAAAAATACTCATTTTTTTCTAATCGACAATTTCTATTCGTCCATGTTGGACAAACCATAAATATCCTTTAACATTTTTATAACCCATGCCTCGCAACAACTCAACATAGTTTTGCACTTGACGTAAATATTTTGGAGAGGTAGACAATCCGAATTTATAATCGACAACCACAGCCTCATCGCCACACATCATCACTCTATCGGGTTTAAACACAGAAAACGACTTTATCACCCCATCGTCAGGAACTACTATTGCAGACTCGTTTCTAACAGACCACTTGCTATCAAACCAAGATGCTATAAGATCGTTTTGCATAACCTTAGCCAATGCGACATTAAGCTCTTGATGTTCTTTAATGGTCAATTCACCATCTAAGAGCATCTTATGCAACCTTGAAGGCAACTCATCTATACTTTTCAACTCTTCAAAGATATGGTGCATCAGCACACCATAGCTTCTCGGATCGAGTCCTTCATCGTCATTATCCACAGATAGATACCTATCGTCATCGAGACGTATCTCTATCTTTTTATGATAATCGTTAGATGGATATAGCTGTAAGACATCTATCTTCTTACACTCCCTTTTATAACTCTTTTTCACGCCATAGCGATACGACATTTTATCATCAAAACATTCCATTGTACCCTCTATAATATCATTATCAGAAATTATATTTGCAGCCTCTTTCACAATGGCAGATATATTAGATGGCTTCTTTTTATTTTGATCTATATATATGTATAACTCTCTCTCTGCACGTGTAATAGCCACATAAAAAGCATTAAACATCTCTATCTGCTCTAAGATACTATTTTTCAATGCTCCTTCACAGAAATATGATTTTTCTATGTTCGTTGCGTGTTTTAATAACATCTTACGCAATGGAGAAAAGGGCGTTCCCTCTTGGGCTGTTGTCCATATTATTGTATTTTGTGGCGAAGGAGGTAATTCCCAGCTGCAATGTGGAATTATGACAGCTCCATATTGAAGACCTTTTGATTTATGTATGGTCTCTACCTTTATGGCTTGCTGCTCTTCTGGCAATAAGACATATTGTTTATTTCCATTTTCCTCCCACCACTCTAAAAACAAAGATAGCGTTGGCGTATTTTCTTTCGTAAAGGCAATCATCACATCGTGAAGAGCTTGAAGATACGACACATTAACAACATCTTCACCCAACGAATAATTTTGAAGTATCTGTTCAAAAAACTCTAAAATAGGATATTCTTTTATCTTATCAAGAAGCCTTATCTCCTCGTTTGTCAACTTAGAACTTAGAGGACGTGACAGATATTTATTTATAAATGCAACACTTACAGCATCTTCCGTTGTCAAAGCCACACGAATTAGGGAAATAACAAAAGACACCACCGGAAAAGCAGTAAGGATAAGCCCTTTGTCAGAGATTATGTCATAAGAATATTTTTCATTATCAGCCTGCTCACTGTTTTTATAGTGCATTAGATAATCGACAATATTGGCAGCCTCATAATTATACCTAACAAGAATTGCTATCTCTCGTGGGGAGAAACCTCTATCTTGTAATTCTTCAATTTGACACACCATCTCTTTCATATTTTCCTGAGACGAAAAGTCAAACTCTCTTAGCTCCACATACCCATCATTTTCTTTACCTTTAGGAATTTGCTGTTCTGAATTTTGGTATGCTTTATTTATTATATTCTCATATTCTTCACGAAAAGGAGCCGAAACAACGCTCTCTTCGACAGCTGCATTTAAAGAATTGTTGATTATCTCTTTACAGTAAGATACTATCTTATTGTTAAATTCTATGACACATCTGCTGCTACGCCAATTTGTCATTAGAGACTCTGTACTTATATATTCAGGTGACACATCATCAGAAACGCCATCTTCTAAGATACGCCAATCACCACCCCTCCAACGATATATCGATTGTTTGACATCACCAACAAGCGACACTACATCGCTACGATCATCATTTTGAGCAAGCGCATTATTTAATAAAGGGACAAAGTTATCCCACTGCTCAAATGAGGTATCTTGAAACTCATCTATCATAAAAAAGTCATAACGATTACCTATCTTTTCATAAATAAACGGAGCGTCATTATTTTTTATAAGAGCATGGATAAGCGAATTTGTGAGACGAAGAAGTATACTATTATTTTCGGAACATACATCTTTCACATTTTTTATGATGTCAGAAAGCAAAACAAATGTATGAAAACTCTTTTTACAAACATCAAAAGAGTATATGAAACGGCTATTTTCTTCCCACAGAGTAATGATAGCATCTAAGAATGGCTGTAACTCTCCTCGAATAGAGTCTATTGTAGAACCTTTGCCTCCCCAAGCCACATCGTAAGAAGCATATTCATAACATCTTTTTGATGGTTCGCCGATATATCCATTCGCTACTTTTTGGATGTAATTATAAAAACTATTTTTACCATATTTATAATCTGTAATCTCATAACCGGCGGTCTCTGATATAGAGACAAAGTCACTTGCTGCTTGTTTTAAAAGAGAGGTTATATCTTTACGTTTTTTCTCTAACATAGCCATCAGACCTATCAGCTCTCCTCTATTTTGTATTGAACTGCCAGAGTTATACTCAGCATCAAGCACCTTCACTGCTATTTTTTTAATAACGCTTTTTATATTGTTATTTTTATTTGTATCTATCTGTTCCTCAAGGAAAGAAGTGATCCATTTTTTCAATTCCTCATCATTATTCATCTGCTCCAACAACCTATCAACCGCAATAGACAAAAAAGCACTTTCGTCTAACTTTATTGTTGTGTCGCTCTCAAGACCAAGCTCTCGTTCAAAAGAACGCAATATTTTAACAAAAAACTTGTCTATGGTAAGGACTGAAAAACGAGAATAGTCGTGTAATATGAGATATTGAGCCTTAGAAGCACGGGAGATAACATCTGTTTGAGAGAGCAATAACTCCTTTGATAAAGGCTCTATAAAGCCACTTTTTGATGGAGAGTGAGCTATTGTATTAAGCTCATCCAAGATGCGTTGTTTCATCTCGGCAGTAGCTTTGTTGGTAAAGGTTACAGCAAGGATATTTTTATATGAAAAAGGGTTATCGACAACCATCTTCACATAAGTATATGCCAATTTATATGTTTTACCAGATCCAGCAGAGGCTTTTATTATTTTCAATTTGCTCATGCAACAAAGGTATAAAAAAATGGAACGCTACCATTGATGTAGCGTTCCATTTTTATGAGAAGTCATTTTTTAATTAGCATAGTAATGATCTTCTATGGTTTGAGGTTTTGCAGCATCATCCTCTTTCTTCATAATTTCCACAGCCGCATTATTCAGCATATTTTGCACTTCGGGGTCAAGGTTCCCTCGTTGAATAAGCGATGGCGACATCTCGCAAGCCTTATGATAATGCTCATATGCCTCTACATATTTCTCAAAACGTGAATATAGAATAGCCATTAGGTACTCTCCATTTGCCGTTGACTTGTTATTTTCAAGTATTCGCAAAGCAGACTTATTAAATCCAAGAGACATAAGAGCAATAGCACGGTTGAAGTCTTCACCATAAGGGGTAAATATCTTTATAGCTTTACGGTAATCATGAGTCTCAAGAGCTTTAATACCATCTAAATAAACAGGGTCTATCTCTGTTGTATGGATAGTGTCTTTAATCATACCCTTACGGTGTAAATAATATTTAAAGTCAATAACCCTCAATCGTGGATATATACTATCTCTTATATATTTATATTCTGATTTGTATTTACTGCTAATAGCATATTCACGCTCATCAAGGTTCCTATGTCGAGCAATAACATTAAAGATACCTTCTTTATTTGAAAGATTTGGCTCGTCTGTAATCTCTTGGATAAGCCCATTCCAATCCTCCCCAACAGCATATGTTGTAAGTAATCGTTTAGCTTTAGCACCATTTTTATCTGAGATATAATTACTCAACATTTTCGCTCTATCTTTAGATAATTCGTTGTTAAGCTTAACAGTACCTTCCGGAGAACTTTTTGCTGTGAGTGTTATGCTATCAACGACAAATTCATCGTTAGCTAGCAATTTACCCATAACATTTAAGAGTTTTGACAATTCTTGTTTATTATCCCCTAAAGTATCTATTATATTCGATTTTCCAACAGGGAATACGACCCTTGCTTTATCGTTAACATGGGCAACCCTCTCAACAATACGATATACATAGTGAGGTGAATAGTCGATAAAGTGGTCCATTGACGAGATCTTAAATTTTATGGTGTCTGAAGTTGGAAAGCCTTTCGTATTTCCTTTAGCATCTCTAATATAAGTATCCACATTAACATAAATATATTTATCGAAATTATCATCTGTTGATGTAAGTTGAGAATAGTAATAAGAAACGCCTTTTCGATAATTAACAACAGAGTCTAAACGTATAGAAGGCTGTTTGCGTAAGTTACGCTTACCCTCATTTTTACTTATCACAGAGTCCATTCTAAATTGATGATAAGCATTTGCCTTTTGTAACCTTTCCCATGTTTTTGCATACGCAGCATCAAATTTGGCATTTGAGGTATATACCTTTCTGAAAAGACTTTTTCTCATATCATTGTCTTCAGCTATTCTCTTGTCTTCAATTTTAGAATATATTCTATTTT
>JAVVUK010000097.1:0-5275 GCA_036653215.1 Rikenellaceae bacterium | reverse complement strand
CTCCATCTGGTAATTTATTGACAGATAGAAGTGAGAAAGGAGAGTCTACGACCCATAAATTTTCGTTTATCCGTCTAAGAGATTTGTCTTTTCGGGGTTGTTGAGGCGTATTTATATATAAAACCCTATTATTTTTAGATATTTCTAAGGCCATATCACGAGCATTAGAACCTATCTCTAAGTCCCACAATTGAAGTCCTGTAAAAATGAAATCATACTTTTCTACCATAACAACCTTATTTTAAAATTATCCTCTCTTTTTAAACATATTTTTAAATGTCAATAAGAAAATCATTGGTGCCGACTTAATTGCTTTAATGAGACGTGCATCGATAAGAGCATCTGGTATTGCTAATGCAAATGACACCATCAACATAATTAACAACACCCACCACTTTATAGAGAAAGGCCAATATATAAATGTCATCAAGATAGTAAGGATAACAAGAGTTCCAAACAAGATGATACGTGACGGGATAATCCATTGTAACACCTTATCGCAATAGTCATAATTACCGTTTATGATGGCTGAGGGAAGTCTGTTTTTAGCAAGTTTTATGTTGTCTTTTCTATTTACAGACCACATAGAACGTTGTTTCCTAAATTTATCAACATTATTCACACTCACACCATATACATACACATCGTCTAAATATTCTATAAATATAGACTGCTCAATCAACATCGCCTCTAACTGTTTATCTATACCTATAGAAATTGTTTTTTGTATGTTCTCACTAAACCAATCGAAGCTAAATACCATTCCAGACCCTATAAGAGCAGAAGAAAAGCCTAAGTTAACATGACCTCGTCTAAATATGGAGTTGTTGATCTCCTCACTGACAGAAGCAAGAACTGCGGTATTTGTATGTACATCTTTTTTTATACGGTGAGCTTGAATTGCCATTCCACCAGAATAGTAAGCATTATTTACCTTGTCTAAGAAATCTACATCTACAGTATTGTCAGCATTCATAACCACAACAGCGTCATAGCTATTTCCATTTAATTTAGCTACACTCTGTTTTAGAGCGTCCGATTTATAATCTCCTTTAATGTCTGTTTTTAAAAGAGTTATTGGCAAAAGAGACAAATCTGAATTTGTCTGCTCCGTCATATTGTTAGACACCACTATTATATCGTAATTGCTCTTTGGGTAATCTTGATTTAGAAATGACTTCACAGACTCTACAACGATATCCTCGTCTTCATCGGCAACAAATATAATAGCATATTTGTACTGCTTTTGGGCTTTGGGATATTTTGCAGAAGATCTCAATAACGAAAATAACGCAAATACAAATAGATATAAGACAGATATAAGATACATAAAAAAAGCAAGATGCTCAATTATAATTAATAATTGCATCTCTAAGTCCATCTCTAAAAACTGCTTGAAAACCTCATACATATTATTCTATTTTTAATAATGCCTTTTTATCCGCTATCTCTTTGTCAAGGGTCTTTGCCATAAAGATAAACGAGATACTCGTATACATCATAAATGCCACAGGAAACTGTCCAAGTACTTGGTTCCCATATGAGGCAACCACAATACCAAAAAATCCACACATCAAAGCCGTCAGCAACCCTTTTAATATGCGATCTTTAACCTTAAAAAATATAAGATAACATCCATATATCATAGCATATAGATATATCAACATATAGAGTATTAACCCAATAACACCTGTCTCAACCCACAACTTCACATACCACGAGTCTGTTGGGATGGTGGTTGTGAAACGCATAGATACATTTTGAGCATCTACACCACTAAGTCCTAACCCCTCACCCATAGGTTTATCCTTAAGATACTCTTTTAAAATGGCTTGATTTGTTTTTCTCACAACTAAAGAAGGCTCATCTGGGTCAAAGATAGTACGAGTACGTCTTATAAATTGATTTCCCTGCCCAATCATTGTGTGAGCCAAAAAGACATAAGTGGCTACTAAAACAACAGTAGATGTGATAATTATTGTTGTCTTTTTTGAAAGTATAATAAACAAAACGAAGCCAGCAAGAGGTATAGCAATTGCCCCTCGTGTACCCGATATAAGAAGACCATATAAGGATGCCAAAGCGACAACAGTAAAATAGATCTTACTCATAATGCCTTTTATGTATATCGCCGAAATTCCATATATCACCACAGCATACCCCATAACAGCACCAAAGACCCCAGCACTTACATAAAAGGAGAAGTAACGAGTCCCTGTATTTAGCAAGTGTGTCCCTGCACCTCCATCGTTCAGAAAAGCCGTCTCTGCCACATCAAAGCCCCAAAACTGCTGCATAACACCCTTTGCCACACCAAATAATGTAAAAATAGACATTATGTATAACATGGTTTTCAAATCCTTATATTTGTTAAAAACCAAGAACGTAAGCATCACTGTTACCAACATATAGTATATCAAACTACGTGACAAGAACCACGCACTTAACATCGCTCGTGGATTTATAATCTCGAAACAACAATATATAAACCACATTAAGGAAACAATAAATAATCCGTTTTTAAGTCTGTGTCCTAACTTCTCTGGATTGACAAGATTATTTATAATGATTGATAAGAAAGTAAGAACTACCATTATATCAAAAATAACACTCAGCCCTTCAACTGCCAAGTAACGTATAAGCACTGTGACAAAATAGTTTATAAAAAAAAGCGCAATAATCCCCCAATATGGATCTTTTATTAAATAAATAAAGAAAATAACCACTAATGGAGCAAGTGTTATAGCGAGACCAAAAGGAATACCTATAAGTATTGTCCCTGCGGAAATAATGATCATAGATATAACAACCCCAAAAAAGGAAAACCAATGGGCCTTTATGTTATTAACTATAATTTCAATCGTTCCCATACCACCAACACTATATTTTCTTAGCTGTTATTCCTAATTTGAAAAAACGATAACTTATACGTCTCCATTTTGTATAAGGAGGTAGCTGCCCTGTATATTCTTCTGTTGTCTCCCTATCTGCATTATTTAGATATAGGAAAAGGCGACCTTCTTGTATTGTCTCTTTTAATTTATCAAAAATAGGCTGATCACTCGTCTTCCAAATACGTTGAGCATCGGTAATTAACAAATTAGCAGAAGCCTCTTTTAATAGTCCATTAGGGACATTACGACCCATCAAAGGAGCATATTCAACAATTATTATATCCGGCTTTTTATCTTCTATTGGTAAAATATCACAAATAGATGATGTAGTGATAAATGATTTTGACTCCGTATTAAAATCTTTGTCATATGATATATATTGGACAGAGAAACCAAGATCTGACCAATAGTCTTTCAACTTTTTGGCAATAAACGATTTCCCTTCTCTCTTTTCGATACTTAACATATTTATTATCGTAGGCTCACCCTTAACGATAAAGCTACTAAGAGCATTTGCCATACATGAGGTTGCCATACGGTAAACCTCTTTGTTATAACCTCGATATTTAAGTCTATCGTTTCGTGGGAAAACACCTAACACCTTTCCCGAAGAGAGATGTTCAGCACGCATGGTATCACGAATTGTCCTATCCATCATCTCTATTATGAGATAAACCCCACATATAAATATGATAGAGAATAAAAACGCCATTAACACATATATATCTCTATGTCTCGGAATAACAAGCAACGGAAACTCCGGAGGAGAAACAATCTGCAAGGTACCACTACTTAAAAGTATATTTTTCTGTTTAAGGTGAGCAAGTCCGAGATGGTGAAGGATTGTGAGATATTGTTCCTCTGCCACTTTAACAGTTCTATCTTTTCTACTTAAATTTGGACCCACAGGAGAGAAAAAGGCATATTGCTCATTTATATCTATTTTCCTCTTTTTCATAACTTCTATCTCTGCCGTACTTGCAGCTTGCTTAATAAGCTCATTCAGCCATTGATCGACCATATCTGTTATGGCTACACCCTCTTTAGTATATGAATAAACGCCCATGTTGGTAGATACATTTTTGATCTTCTTTTCAGCAGCATCTAATTCTTTTTTACAGCTTTCCAGTTTCGAGGCATCTTGACTTCCAAAGACTTCCATTTCGGCAATTTTACCATTCAAAGAAGATATTTCAGCAAGCGTAGACAAAAACAGTTCATTTTCTCGGATAAGAGTAGCACGTGTATTCATCTGCTTTTCAAGCTCAACTAACAAAACTTTTGAACTGCTGTTATCAAGTAATATTTGCTCATATCTCGCCTCAAAAGCATTATTTAATGCCGATAAGTGTTTTGTCTGCTCTATATAGTTTACAATACCATGTTCTGTATTAAATTTAACCAATTCATCTTCAGAGATCCTTAACTCTTCTGTTGCTTTTTTTAGTTGTTCTTCAAAATATTTGATAACATCGTTTGAGGTGCTTAAAAGCAAGAACTCATAACGTTTAGAGAGCTCTTTATTAAGCAACAAAACCGTATTCATAGCGATACCGGGATCATTATTTTTATAAGAAATTTCAAGCATATCACTTGACTCTTTCCTCTTAATTGTGATCTTGCTTAATGCCGTATAACTATAATGGGGATGCTGCCAATTGAAAACACCATATATAAAGTTTCTTGGATCAGCGACCTTATATCTCTTAAAATTTTCTATCGTCCTCTCCTCAGATGATTTATCGACTAAATCTAAAACTTCTTTAGGTACAATCTTAATCAACTTTTTGTAATGAGCAGCAGAAATATAATTATTATCTTTATTGGGATCTCCGTATATAAGGTGTTGCGCAAGAAGCCCCATCGAGATACTCTCAAGAGTACTCTTAGACTTTACGAGATTTATGATATTGTCGTGAGCGTTATTAGAGACATTCCAATCTGCCCCATCTGACATATCACTTAATGACGTTTTTGAAGTTATACCCGTAAATATGGTTGTCGTTACACTATATTCTTTAGGGATAAATTGTGTTAGGTATATAGCCAAAATCGTGGCAAGCAAAGAACCAAATATCAGTTTATATCTAATACGAAATAAGAAACGTGAAATCTGACTAAATATATCCATTATAGTTTATTATTTTTGAATTATTTTTACTTTGGTAAGCATCTCAAGCAAAGTTACGGCATTATAAAGAGCAGCACGGCTCTCTTGGAAAGTAACCATAGCCGTAGAACGCCTCGATCTCTCAAGCGACAAGTCTATAATATTGATACGTCCATTTACAAAGTCGTTTTCAGAAATTTTCATTTGCGCATCATATAGGGCAATAGCGTCTGCTTTTACTTTTAATATATACAGGTGTTTGTTAACCTCA
>JAVVUK010000096.1:4518-5481 GCA_036653215.1 Rikenellaceae bacterium | reverse complement strand
AAAAGTTGCTTTTTCGGCGTTACACTTTATTTTTAAAATCCTCATGTACAAAAGTTGCTTTTGCAGCGTTACACTAACAAAAATAAAAAATGATACAAATAAATAATAACATACTTAATAATAACTATAATAATCATTATAGACGATAAGGGTATGTACATATAGTAACAAACAGATGCTTACCCTTTTAGGTAAGCATTTTTTTATTTATAGAGATGGCAAAATTAATAATTCCAAACGGGTATAAGAACATTCTCGGCAACCCAGAGAAGACAGAGAAAGGTATTAAATTGGTGAAAGATATGTTTCAAGCTAACCTGTCGGCACAACTTTCACTACTTAGAGTCACAGCTCCTATTGTTGTTATGTCGGGAACAGGACTCAACGACGACCTCAACGGCACGGAACGCCCTGTACGTTTCCCTATCAAAGACATGAACGACAAATCGGCAGAGGTGGTACATTCGCTCGCTAAGTGGAAGAGGCTTAAGTTATATGAACTTAAGGAAATACCAGGACGTGGCATATATACTGACATGAACGCCCTGCGTCCCGATGAGGAGCTCGACAACATACACTCCATATATGTAGATCAATGGGACTGGGAACGTGTCATAACTCCCGAACAAAGAAACACCTCTTTTCTTCGTAAAGTTGTTGAGAGGATCTATGAGGCTATAAAAGTCACGGAAAATAGGCTCTACATCGAATTCCCAGAGATACAGCCTGTTCTTCCAGATGACATATATATCATCCATTCACAAGAATTACTCGATCGCTACCCCAATAAAAGCCCAAAGGAAAGGGAGGAGCTAATCACCAAAGAGCATAAAGCCGTATTTATAATAGGCATAGGAGGGAAACTCACCAATGGGGAACTTCACGACAACCGTTCTGCGGACTACGACGATTGGTCTACAAAAAATGAAGATGGCTATTTTGGACTCAATGGAGACCTTTTAA
>JAVVUK010000096.1:0-4508 GCA_036653215.1 Rikenellaceae bacterium | reverse complement strand
CTGGGATTACACGCTCGGTCAAGCACTTGAAATATCATCTATGGGCATAAGGGTCGATAGCAAAGCTCTTCTTCATCAACTCTCTGAACGTGGTGAGGAGTCAAAGAGCAAACTCTATTTTCACGATATGCTCCTTCGAGACAAGCTTCCACTCACCATAGGTGGTGGTATAGGGCAGTCACGACTATGTATGTTACTTCTTCGCAAGGCTCATATTGGAGAGATCCAAAGTTGCGTGTGGCCTGTTGAAATGAGACGTGAATGTATGCGTCATGGCATCGAATTAGCATAGCTTAAGGAGCTAAGACATTTCTAATCAACGCTTAATGACAAGACTTGGTGTAAGAATTTATCGTAATCGCACATAAAGTATGTGATCAATAAATTCTTACGCCGTCCTTAAGTGATTTTCAGATTAAAGAGAGCAGTTCGTGAAACCGCTACCCTCCTGTGGACATATATTAACAGCGATATCCCAGTATGGCCAATAGTAATTATTTAGATATGAGGCTGGTATTTTCCCAGATAGTGTATTTCCAGATATGTTTATGTTAAGCAATGACTTAATAGCTCCTACTTTTTCAGGCAGCTCACCACTAAGTTTGTTGTTTGACAAATCGAGAGTTACTATATTTGCCATATCTCCATATTCATTAGGGATACTTCCATTTATGGATGTGTTGTTAACAACGAAACTAAATAGATTTACCATTTTGGATAAGTTCTTTGGTAAAACCCCTGTTAGAAAAGTAGAGCCTAACCTTAGGTTCTCCATGAGCACTAACTCACCAAGAGCATCGGGAATAGCACCTGTTATGCCTTTGTTATTATCGAGCCATAATGCTTTTAGGTAAGTTATGTTTGCCACCTCAGCGGCTATTTCTCCTGCGAGCCCCACATTTGAAAGTTGAAGTCCCACGACTCTCTTTCCTGCACCATTACCCACATCTGCTACAGAGACACCCTTCCATGTGGATATGTCTTGTGAGAGGTTCCAACGGTAATCGGTCTTCCATGCGTTTCCACCCATCTTGTTAAATAAGGCTACCAAATTTGCTTGGTCACTTTTCAGATCTCCGACCCCTAATTGCATGATGTTGAATGATATTGTTTTTGTGACACTCACATCTTTCCACGTAACCTTAAACACTATGGAGTCTTTTCGGAAATAAAGGCTATTATTTTGGTCAATGGTCAATGTGACATTCTTTTTATAAATGTCACTGGTGTTCAATACATCTATTTTGCTTATCCAATCGGGCTTATGCTCAATGGTATAACTATCTACATTTGACGATAAGACATTTTCTTTTGTAGTGGTCTTTGCTTCTAACACAAGTGGGTCGTTGGCGAAATAGAAAAATTGTTCTTGTCCCTCCTGCACCACGTCAATATCGAACTCTTTCCCATTATCTAAGTTGCGCAATAGTAGGGCGGAAGAACGTGACAACACGCTATTATTTACCTTAAAGATAATCACGCAAGTGTCGGCAGCCGTTGTAGTCATTTTTTTCTCAAAAGAGATCCATTCTTGATCCTTAGCAGGGATTATCAAAGTCCAATTTTCGCTATTTTTAACCCATATTTCACGAGAGGTCTCATTTGCTTGTACATTGACTCTGTTTGTCTCTATACTGAAATAACGAATTGCATCGGACTTATTACACGCAACAGCGGCAAGAGAGAGTAGCAGTAGATATATTATTTTTTTCATCATTAGGTCTATTTACGCACCTCGGCATTGAGGTTACGTTCAAACTCTTTTATAAATTTATCCATTGTAGCATCTATAACACTATCGGTAAGTGTTTTTGTCTTGTCTTCAAGGATAAAATTCAGAGCATATGACTTCTTACCATTAGGCAATTTGTCACCTTCGTACACATCAAAAAGTGTGACATTTTTTAATATGTTCTTTCCTGTTTTAAAAGCAACGTTACGCAAATCCGAGAATGTGACTTTTTGATCTATAAGAAGAGATAAGTCACGACTAACCTCTGGATATTTTGAGAGCTCTTCTACGGTAAGCGTATTGTTTTTTATAAGAGATAGTAAAGTGTCGAAATTGAAATCAGCATAGTAGACCTCTGCTTTTATATCAAATATTTTCTTTATGCTTTTTGATACCACACCTATTGTCAATAGGTTTTTACCCCTCACCTTAACATCTACGGCACTGCTATATAAACCACTTTCGTGTGTTGTGTATATCGCTTGGTTCATGTCGAGCCCAAAACGTCTAAGCATCTTGTCGCATATATGTTTCAAAGTATAGAAAGAACTTTGTTCTGGCTTGCTATCCCAAGAGGCAACTTTCGAAGCCCCAGTAACAACCATCGCTAAATGAGCGGTTTCATGATATGCCTTAAGGGCTAACCCTTCTTCCTTCGCCTTAGCACTGAAGCCATATACGTTACCAAACTCATAGAATTTGAGATTGTTATTTTTCCTGTTTATGTTTAATATAACAGCCTCCAAAGAGTTGAATAGAAGCGTCTGACGCATCACATTAAGATCGTTACTTAAAGGATTTAGTATCTTGACACACCTCTCTTGAGGGAAGTCAGACAAGTTTTCATAATAAGAACCTTTAGTAAGAGAGTTACTCATTATCTCGTTAAATCCATTTGCCGACAAGAAGTTAGCTATGGTATTTGTTACAAGATCACGATCTGGTGATGGAGCATAAGACAATGTAGAACGCACAGATTGAGGCACCTCGATATTGTTATATCCATAGATACGCAATATGTCTTCTATCACATCCACATCACGTTGTACATCAACACGATATGGAGGAACGAGAAGACTCAACGCATCTCCGTTTTCTCTTTCTATCTTTATGTCTAACGCTGTGATTATCTTTTTTATAGTTTCCGAACCTATTGATTTGCCTATTATTTTCTCTACTTTATCTATCGACAACTCAACAGCAAAAGGAGTAATAATAGCATCTGAGCCTTTAATTATTTCGGATGATATTTTGCCTCCTGCCATACTGCAAATAAGCATTGCAGCACGTTTTATCGCATATTCGAGAATGTTAGGGTCTGTACCTCTTTCATATCTAAAAGAAGCATCTGTATTTAAGCCATAACGCTTAGCACTCTTACGTATTGTTGTAGGATTGAAATAAGCACTTTCCAAAAACACATTTTTCGTATTTTCAGACACTCCGCTGTCTGCTCCGCCTAACACTCCGGCAAGACACATCGGATTTTGAGCATTACATATAACAAGGTCTTCTTGTGAAAGAGTACGTTCCACCTCGTCTAAAGTAGTAAATTTCTCGCCCTCCACCGCTTTACGAACCACAACCTCACCACCTATAATTTTGTCTGCATCAAAGGCATGAAGCGGTTGTCCTAACTCGTGAAGTATAAAATTTGTTATATCGACAATGTTATTTTTAGGATTTATGCCTATCGCTCTCAACGAATTTTGAAGCCACTCTTCAGAAGGCTTAATCTCGACACCTGTTATTGTGAGCCCTAAATAACGAGGACACGCCTCAGTATCTTTCACCGTCACCTTTGTTGTTCTACTGCCATCTGAAGGTATTATCTGAGACACATCAGCCAACTTCAACGCCTTGTCTTCTCCTTTATAACGTAAATATGCAATAAGATCACGAGCAACTCCTATATGAGAGGCTGCGTCTGCCCTATTTGGGGTAAGCCCTATCTCAAAGATGTATTCTTCCTTTACCTCAAAGACCTCTTTTGCAGGAGTTCCTATCTTAGTATCATTAGGCAATACGACTATTCCAGCATGAGAGACACCTACACCCAACTCATCTTCGGCACATAACATCCCGAAAGATTCTACTCCACGTATTTTACTTTTACTTATTTTAAAAGGCTCGTCCGGCTTTGGATAAAGGGTACACCCTACTGTTGCAACAACGACCTTTTGTCCCAATGCCACATTTGGAGCTCCACAAACGATCTGCACAGCACCACAGCCATAGTCTACTGTTGTTATGTTTAACTTATCGGCATTTGGATGCTTCTCACAGGTCAACACCTCACCAACGATAACGCCCTCTAAAGATCCTTTTATAGTCTCCACCCTCTCTAAGCCTTCCACCTCTAAACCAATGTCTGTAAGGATAACAGACATCTCTTCAGCAGAGAGATTTGTGTCTACATAATTCTTAAGCCAATTATATGATATTTTCATTACTCTATTTATTTTATTCTCTTGTTAATATTAGTGTCAAACACTTCACAATCAAGGGTGCAAGTTACAAAGAAATTTTTAATTGAGAAATTCATAAATCTTCAAGAAGATAAAAAAAATCGTATCACTCTAATCTGCAACATATTACACATAGTACTATTTTTTATTATTCTGTTTTTCGCCCTCTAATCAAGAAAAATTATTAAAAAAAAATATAGAAAGTTTTGGTAGTAATAAAAAGATATATATCTTTGCACCACAAATAACAAACAAGGTCCGTTCGTCTAGGGGTTAGGACGCAAGATTTTCATTCTTGTAACACGAGT
>JAVVUK010000095.1:0-5562 GCA_036653215.1 Rikenellaceae bacterium | reverse complement strand
AAGAAGAGACTGTTACATCGCCCCCCTCAACAACAGGGATTATCTCTAAACCAAAATGTGTGGCAAAAGCAAAGTCTCGACTATCATGTGCCGGAACTGCCATTATCGCTCCTGTGCCATATCCTGCAAGGACATAGTCGCTTATATATATAGGTATCTCGGTTCCGTTAAAAGGATTTAGGGCATAACCGCCTGTGAAACATCCGCTAACACGTTTTGTCTCGGTCATACGCTCACGCTCGGAACGGTGTTTTGTAGCTTCTATATATTCTGTTACTGCATTTCTATGTTCAGAAGTGGTTATCTCGTCTACCCAAGCGTGCTCAGGGGCTATGACCATAAATGTAACTCCAAAGACGGTGTCGGCACGTGTGGTAAATACGTCTAACTTCTTGTCGCTCCCCTTAAGAGGAAAGTGCATCAAAGCACCTTCGGAACGACCTATCCAGTTACGTTGTATCTCTTTTAGAGACTCGCTCCATTCTAATTTTTCCATGCCGTCCAGCATACGTTGTGCATAGGCTGTGACACGAAGAAGCCATTGTTTCATCACCTTTTGTTCCACAGGGAACCCTCCTCTGACAGAAAGGCCCTCTTTCACCTCGTCGTTGGCAAGGACTGTTCCCAAGCCCTCACACCAATTGACCATAGTGTCGGCACGAAAGGCAAGGCGATAGTTTTGAAGTACAGACTCACGTTCCGATGCGCTCTTTGAAACCCATTCTTTTGATGTAAAAGAAAGAGTATCACCACAGGCGGCATTAACACCCTCTGTGCCGTGTTTCTCAAAGTGGGAGATAAGGCTTGTTATGTCTTCTGCTTTGTTGGTATTACAGTTAAAATAAGCGTTATACATCTGAACAAATGCCCATTGTGTCCATTTGTAATACTCTGGTTCGCAGGTACGTACCTCACGATCCCAGTCAAACGAAAATCCTATTTTGTCTAATTGCTCACGGTAACGAGCTATGTTGTCTTTTGTTGTTTTTGCAGGGTGTTGTCCTGTTTGGATGGCATATTGTTCTGCTGGAAGTCCAAAGGCATCGTAGCCCATAGGGTGAAGGACGTTAAATCCTTTTTGGCGTTTATATCTTGAGTAAATATCCGATGCTATATATCCGAGTGGATGACCGACGTGTAGCCCTGCTCCCGATGGATAAGGAAACATATCTAACACATAAAATTTAGGCTTTGCATGATCTACATCTACATGGTAGACTTTGTTTTCGTTCCATGCCTCTTGCCATTTACTCTCTATATCTCTAAAATTATACTCCATGTTTGTTAAGTTTCTTATGAAGTTACAAAGATACGAAAAAATGTTTAAAAATCCTCCAATAAAATGACTTTTAAAAGTTACCTTTGTTCTCAGATAAATTATAGATGTTATGGTGAAATTAGTTATTTTCGATTTAGATGGGACACTTCTAAATACGATAAAAGATTTGGGCGTTAGTGCTAATTATGTTTTAGGAAGAAGGGGTTATCCTCAACACGAATTGTCTAAATACCGCTATTTCGTGGGTAATGGCATAGCTAAATTGTTGGAGAGAGCATTGCCGGAGGAGTGTCGCACAAAAGAGAATGTGATAGATATAAAAAAAGATTTTATGGATTATTATTCTGCCCATAAAGCAGACTTCACGGTTCCATATCAAGGTATTGTCCCTTTGTTAAAAGAGTTAAAAGAGAAAGGCATATCTTTGGCTGTTGCCTCAAACAAATATAACTCTGCTACCACAGAGCTGATAACCCATTATTTCGGTTCTGGATTTTTCGATTTCGTATATGGACAGCGTGAGGGTATTGCCGTTAAGCCCGACCCTACTGTGGTTTTCGATATACTTAAAGACGCTGGTTTGCCTAAAGAAGATGTTCTTTATGTTGGCGATTCCGGTGTTGATATGCAAACAGCTTTAAATAGCGGAGTGCGTTCGGTTGGTGTCACATGGGGATTTCGTGATCGTGAGGAGCTTTCGGCAAATGGGGCTTGCCACATCGTTGATCACCCATCCGAGATATTGCAAATTGTATAAATAGCCTCTAAAATTAATCAAGAAAAAATGTACCTTTGCAGAGTATGGTAGAGATAGATGATAAAATTATTAGCGAAGAGCTCTTTGATGAGTTTTTCTGTTGCGACCTCTCTCAATGTAAAGGGATTTGTTGTGTGGAGGGGGACTCAGGAGCCCCATTAACGATAGATGAGATAGATGCTATTGAAGATGAGTTTGAGAGGGTGCGTCCTTTCATGACCAAAGAAGGTGTGGAGGCGGTGGAGAGAGATGGCGTGTTTGAGGTAGATGGTGATGGCGATTATACAACAACGCTTGTTGAGGGAAAGGAATGTGCTTATGTGGTGATGGAAAACGGAATTGCCTTATGTGCTATGGAAAAGGCGTTTAGAGCTGGAAAGAGTACTTTTATGAAACCTATATCATGTCATTTATATCCAATTCGTGTGAAGGAATTTAGTAATGGTATGGTGGGGCTAAACTATCATCATTGGGATGTATGCTCATCGGCGGTGTGCAATGGTAGGAAAAGTGGAGTTAAGGTATACCAAAGTTTAAAGACGGCAATAGAACGTGCTTTTGGAGAAGAGTTTTATGAACACCTTGTAGAGGTGGATAATATATTAACCAATAAAAAAGTTGAGGAGAGATAGCATATGATAACAATACTTATAATTTTATTGGTGGTTTTTGTGGTGATCTCCATTCTTCTTTTTTCTAAGGTTAGAGAGATAAAGCCTTTAAAGAAGAGTGCCGAGATTTTGCAAGGAGAGGTTACTTCTTTAAAGGTTGAGTGTGCCACATTGACGACAAAACTAAAGGCAGAGAAGGATAGTGAGGAGCGTATAAAAACGACTTTCGAGAATATCGCCCATCAAGTATTAGAGCAGAAGAGCGAGAAGTTTTCGAAAGATAATAGCAATCAACTAAAGAATATTCTTGAGCCTTTGGAGAAAGATATATCCGATTTTAAAAAGCGCATAGAGGAGAGTAACATAAAACAAGCGCAGGAGAAGACTTCGCTAAGTGGTGAGTTGAAGCAACTTATGCTTCTAAACCAACAACTTAGCACTGAGGCTAACAACTTAACAAAAGCCCTTAAAGGAGAGAAAAATAATAAGATGCAGGGGGATTGGGGGGAGATGATATTAGAAACGATCCTTAGCAATTCTGGGCTTGAAAGTGGAGTTCACTATTTTACACAAGAGACAAGTAAAAACGATGTCGGAGAGACTATACGTCCCGATGTGATTGTGCGTTACCCAGATAGTAGTGAGGTGATAATAGATTCTAAAGTGTCATTAACGGCATATAGCCGTTTTGTGTCTGCCGAGAGTGACGAGCAACGAGCAGCGGCTCTTTCCGACCATATAGAGTCTATAAAACGTCATATAACACAACTCTCAGACAAAAGATATGAGAGTCGTGAGCGGAGTCTTGATTTTGTGATGATGTTTATGCCTATTGAGCCGGCTTACATATTAGCGTTGGGAAATGATAATACCCTTTGGCAATATGCGTACAGCCGTAAAATTCTATTAGTAAGTCCTACACACCTCATCACGGCATTAAAATTGGTTTATGACCTATGGACACGTGATGCCCAGACTAAAAATACAATAGCCATTGCTGAGCAAGGGGCTAAAATGTACGATAAGTTTGTCAGCTTTGTGGAAGATCTCCAAAAAGTTGGTGCTTCGATAGAAAAAAGCAATAGTGTCTATAATGATGCACTCTCTAAGTTGCGTGACGGCAAGGGAAACCTAATTCGTCAGTCCGAGCAGCTTCTTACGCTTGGCGTGAAGGCTAAGAAACAATTGATGTTGACCGAAAAGAAAGATAATGAGTAGTATGACTTTATACCCTAACGATTTTCACCAAAGGGTAGGTTTCGACAGGGTGCTTGCTATGGCGGAGAAAAACTGTCTCATGGCACGTTCTCAAGAGATGCTTTCCGAAATATCATTCATGACAGATCTAAAATCGGTGGACAGGGAGCTCACACGCTGTGATGAGATGCGCACCATCCTCTTTATGGAAGAGGGGTTTCCCGAAGATGGATTTGTAGATACCATATCGTTTTTGTCTCGTGTTCGGGCGGAGGGGACATTCCTTTCGCAACATGAGTTAGGCGTTTTAAGAAAAGCCCTCATCGGTGTGGAGAGGGTGACCCGATATTTGCGAGGCAACCTAAAATACCCGGCTCTTGCTGCGATGACCGAAGGTGTTGAGGAGCATGGGGATGTGGTGCGTTCCATAGATCAAATAATAGACGAGTTGTCGAATGTCAGAGATAGTGCTTCTGTTGAACTTTCCGATATCCGTCGTGCCATAGCTTCACGTGAACGTGAGGCTACAAAGCGGATCCATTCTATCCTCCAAGCGGCAAAGAGTAGTGGTATCGTTGAGGATGATGCCAACCTCTCTATGCGTGATGGCAGGGCTTTACTCCCAGTCCTTGCTTCGGCAAAACGTAAGATAAAAGGTCTTGTTCACGACGAGTCTGCTACTGGGAAAACGGTATATATAGAGCCTCTTGAGGTGGTCGAGATAAACAACGAAATACGTGAACTCATTTATAGTGAGGGGCGTGAGATAATCCGTATATTAACAGTTTTCACAAACGAGATACGTCCTATAATAGACAGCCTTACCTTGCCAAATGAGTTTATGGCTTCGATAGATCTTATACGTGCTAAGGCTAAGGTTGCCATATCTATGAATGCTGCAAAGCCAATAGTCGTTAGTGAGCGGCTCATAAATCTTCGTAAGGCACGCCACCCTTTGCTTGAGATAGCTCTTAGGCGTGAGGGACGTGAGATAGTGCCTTTAGATTTAAAGATAGATGCTAAGAGTCATATATTAGTAATTTCAGGACCTAATGCAGGTGGCAAGTCTGTGTGTCTGAAGACCACAGCCCTTGTTCAGCTTATGGTGCAGATGGGTTTTTTGGCTCCTGTGGCTGCAAATTCGGAGATAACGCTCTTCGATAACCTATTTATAGACATAGGAGATCAACAATCGTTAGATAACGACCTTAGCACATATAGCTCACATCTTCAAAACATGAAGAACATATTAAAGTGGAGCAGTTCTCGTTCCTTAGTACTTATCGATGAGTTTGGTACTGGCACCGAGCCATCGCTTGGAGGTGCTATTGCAGAGACTATATTAGAGCGTTTGGAGGCAAAAGGAGTGTTTGGCGTGATAACAACCCACTACACCAATATAAAATATTATGCCTCACAAGCAGAGGGCGTTATAAACGGAGCTATGGCGTTCGATGTGCAAAATATAAAACCTCTTTTTTCTTTAGAGATAGGGAAACCGGGCAGTTCTTTTGCCTTTGAGATAGCTCGTAAGATAGGACTTCCTGAAGATGTAGTAAAAGAGGCGCAAAGTAAAATTGGTGATAGTCAGATAAATATAGAAAAACAACTCCGTGAGATTGCTCGTGATAAAAACTACTGGTCTAACAAACGAGAAAAGATAAAAAAGAGCGATAGACGTTATCAAGAGGTTGTCGCCTCTTATGAGGAGGGGCTCA
>JAVVUK010000094.1:0-5739 GCA_036653215.1 Rikenellaceae bacterium | reverse complement strand
TTATTCCCACTCTATCGTTGCTGGTGGTTTTGAACTTATGTCGTAAACTACCCTGTTGATCCCCTTAACTTTGTTTATGATGTCGTTTGACACTTTAGCAAGGAACTCATATGGCAGATGAACCCAGTCGGCAGTCATGCCATCGGTTGAAGAGACCGCACGGAGAGCAACACAGCCCTCGTAAGTACGTTCATCACCCATAACACCGACGCTCTGCACAGGAAGTAGCATAACCCCTGCTTGCCATACCTTGTCGTAAAGACCGCTCTCTTTCAAGGCATCTATAAACACCTTGTCAGCCTCTTGAAGGATTGTTACTTTCTCTTTTGTCACCTCACCCAAGATACGTATTCCAAGTCCGGGACCAGGAAATGGGTGACGTGCAAGGATGTTAGCAGGCACTTTCATCTCCGCACCGATACGACGTACCTCATCTTTGAAGAGCAGGCGTAGAGGCTCAACAATCTTCAAATTCATCTTCTCTGGAAGACCTCCTACATTATGATGTGACTTTATGGTTTGCGAATGTCCGTTAACAGGGATTGACTCTATCACATCGGGGTATATAGTCCCTTGAGCCAACCAACGAGCATTTGTTATTTTTTGCGCTTCAGCGTCGAACACTTCTATGAAATCTCCGCCTATGACTTTACGTTTTGCCTCAGGATCGGTAATTCCTTTAAGGTCGGCAAGGAACTTATCACCGGCACGAACGCCGATAACGTTAAGCCCCATACTCTCGTATGACTTAAGGACATCTTCAAACTCATCTTTGCGAAGAAGTCCCATATCTACAAATATGCAGGTAAGACTCTTTCCTATGGCACGTTGTAGAAGAGCCGCAGCAACAGAGCTATCTACACCTCCAGAAAGTCCTAATATTACTTTATCATCTCCTATTTGCTTTCTAAGAGACTCTACTGTTGTAGTAACGTAAGAAGCAGGAGTCCAACTTTGCTCACATCTACAAATGTCGACTGCAAAAGCCTCAAGAAGCTTTATGCCGTCTGTAGAGTGGTATACCTCAGGGTGGAATTGTATTCCCCATGTAGGCTCACCCTCTATTTTGTATGCTGCAACAGGAACATCAGCCGTACTTCCTATTATGGTGTATTTGCTTGGTATAGAGAATATGGTATCACCATGAGACATCCACACCTGTGTCTTCTTAGGAAGCTTACTAAGCAACACATCGTTAGTCTTGGCGGTAAACATAGCACGTCCGTACTCACGGTTGTCGCTTTGTTTCACCTCTCCCCCAAAGAAATGTGCAAGATATTGAGCACCATAGCAGATACCCAAAAGAGGAATCTCTCCTTTTATTTTGGATAGGTCGACACGTGGAGCATCTTTCTGACGCACAGAGAAGGGACTACCCGAAAGGATAACTCCTTTTACACTCTCATCAATCTCAGGGAAATGAGAATATGGGTGTATCTCACAGTATATGTTAAGCTCTCTAATGCGACGTGCAATAAGCTGAGTAACTTGTGAGCCAAAATCTAAAATTAATATTTTCTCTTGCATATTCTTTATCATAACATTTTCCAATTCTTTCACAAAGATAGTGTTTTTTTAGAAAAACTTTTCTTATTCTATCAATTTTTGCAACGCTAACATCACATCCCTCTCCTTTTGAGCCGTCACAAAATCCATTATCTTAGCCGCTGCTTCCATCCTTGAACGAGCAATATCTATATCTTTTCTTATTCTTGGAAGGTCTAACTTTTGGTATTCTACACGAGCTTCTGCTGCCATAGTAAGGCTTATCTTTGCCAAGTCAGAGGCGTTTATAATCACCTCTTCCTCTTTCCCATGTTGAAGAAGTTTCATGGTAGCATCATTCACCCTCTTCACCCCTGCTTGTGTTGGGGTTATGCCGTGTTTCTCGTTATATCGTTGTTGTTTCTCTCGTCGTCTGTTAGTTTGATTTATGGTTTTTTGCATAGACATGGTGATCCTATCGGCAAACATCAACACACGCCCTTCAGGGTTACGTGCAGCACGCCCGGCAGTTTGTATCAACGACCTTTCAGACCTTAAAAAACCCTCTTTGTCGGCATCCATAATCATTACTAACGACACGTCGGGGAAGTCAAGCCCCTCTCTCAAAAGGTTAACTCCAATTAAGACATCAAAGATCCCTTCTCGAAACTTATCCATAATCTCGATACGGGTAAGGCTATCGACATCTGAGTGTATATAGCTACACCGAACGCCGCTATTTTCAAGGTATTTGTTGAGCTCCTCTGCCATGCGTTTTGTGAGGGTTGTTATCATCACCCTCTGTCCTTTAGTTAAGGTAGCAGCGATCTCCTCCATCACTCTATCTATCTGATTGTCTGTTGGTACAACTTCTATAGGAGGGTCCAACAAGCCTGTTGGACGTATTGCCTGCTCGATAACGACACCTTCCGATTTTATGAGTTCATAGTCCGATGGCGTGGCACTTACATAAACCACTTGGTTAATCATACTTTCAAACTCATCAAACTTTAGTGGTCTGTTGTCTATTGCAGCCGGAAGTCGAAATCCATATTCAACAAGATTTGTCTTTCGTGAGAAGTCGCCTCCATACATAGCTTTAACTTGAGGTAGGGTGACGTGACTTTCATCAATAAATAGGATATAATCTTTTGGAAAATAGTCTAACAGACAGAATGGTCTGCTTCCGGGTTCTCGCCCATCGAAATAACGAGAATAGTTTTCAATGCCTGAGCAGTAACCTATCTCTTTTATCATCTCAAGATCATACTCAACCTTGCTTTTGAGCCTGTTTGCCTCCAATGACTTGCCATATTCCATAAGTTCATTAAAACGTAACAACATATCGTCTTGTATTGCAGCTATGGCTCGGTGCATACGTTCTTTTGTCGTTACGAATATGGTAGCAGGAAAAATTGTTACTTCTATGTTATTTTCAATAAAAGCACCAGTCAAAGGGTCTATTGTTGTTATGCGTTCAACCTCCTCGTCGTAAAAAGAAATACGATAGGCTATGTCTCCATAGGCAAGGAAAACATCTATTGTGTCGCCCTTTACCCTAAATGTTCCACGTGAAAAATCAACCTCGCTACGAGAATATAAGGCTGTCGTAAGTTGGTTTATAAATTTTGTACGACCTAATACTGTGCCTACACGGAGAAGGATTGTTGTAGCCTTAAAGTCGGATGGGTTACCCATGCCATAGAGGCATGAAACCGATGACACGACGATAAGATCTCGCCTTCCAGAAAGCAAAGCCGACGTTGTACTTAGGCGCAACTTCTCAAGTTCTTCGTTGATCGCCAAGTCTTTTTCTATATATGTATCTGTCTTAGGGAGATATGCCTCTGGTTGGTAGTAGTCGTAATATGAAACAAAATATTCAACTCTGTTTTCGGGAAAATAAGCCTTAAACTCTTCATAGAGTTGTGCTGCAAGGGTTTTGTTATGGCTAAGAATTAGTGTTGGACGATTGCAATGGTTTATCACATTTGCCATAGTAAAAGTTTTACCAGAGCCTGTGACACCCCACAAGGTAGAATGTGGAGACCCACCCTCGACCTCGTCTATGAGTTGCCTTATAGCCTCAGGCTGATCGCCTGTGGGCTCATATTGAGACACTAATTTAAATTCCATATTTATTTATCGTCCAAAAAAGACAAGTAGTACATTAATATCAGCAGGAGATACTCCCGATATGCGAGATGCTTGACCTATTGTGATAGGTCTTATTCTTTCAAGTTTCTGACGTGCCTCAATAGAGAGGGAGGTTAAGGACGCATAGTCGAAATCGGGATTTATACGTATATCTTCCAATCTATGCATCTTTTGGGCAAGGAGATCTTCCCTTTCTATATATCCCCCATATTTTATCAAAAGCTCCACCTCCGAGATAATCTCTTTGTCTATACCACTGCCCTCGATAAATTCTTTTAATGATGGAACTACATCCATCAATCCGTTTATTGTAACGCCGTTACGCAAAACTAAATATTGCAATTTCCTCTTCTGTGAAAGTGGTGTAGAGCCTACAACGGCTAAATATTCATCGACCTGCTTTGGTGCGACGCTTTCTTGTTCTATAAAAGAGACCAATGCCTCGATCATCTTCTTTTTAAAAGACATACGTCTTAGACGTTCCTCAGAGACAAGCCCTAACTCATATCCTAACTCTGTAAGACGAATATCGGCATTCCCTTGTCTAAGCAAGATACGATACTCGGCACGACTGGTAAACATACGATATGGCTCGTCGACACCTTTAGTCACAAGGTCGTCTATCAAAACCCCGATATAGGCTTGATCACGCCCTAATACGAAAGGTTCTTTACCTTTTATCTTCAACACCACATTTATGCCGGCAATAAGCCCTTGTGCCGCCGCTTCCTCATATCCTGTTGTGCCATTAATCTGACCAGCAAAAAATAGATTTTCTATTTTTTTAGTCTCTAAATTATGTTTTATCTGTATAGGAGGAAAATAGTCGTATTCTATTGCATAGCCGGGACGGTAAAGTTGTACATTTTCAAGTCCTTTTATCATCTTTAAAGCCGCAATTTGTGTCTCTAAAGGCAAAGATGAGGAAAACCCATTTATGTAATATTCATTTGTGTTAAGTCCCTCAGGTTCAAGAAACAATTGATGTTCATCTTTTGAAGCAAAGGTGTGTATCTTATCTTCTATGCTTGGGCAGTAACGAGGTCCTTTACCCTTTATCGTTCCATTGAAAAGCGGAGAGTCGGCAAACCCCTCTTTTAACTTTTCGTGCACCTCTTTTGATGTATATGCTATATAACAAGGACGTTGATCTACAACAGGAACGCTACTATTAAGATATGAGAATTTCGAAGGCTCACCATCGCCCTTTTGCTCTGTTAACTTAGAAAAATCTATTGTGCGACCGTCGAGACGTGCTGGGGTTCCTGTTTTCATGCGTTCCACCTCGAAACCTAAGCTACGCAATTGACCACCAAGACCTTCCGATGACATATCGCCCATACGACCACCGGAAATGCTATGTCGACCGATATGTATAACACCGCCTAAAAAAGTCCCATTTGTGAGCACTACTGCCTTAGAGGTGAATGTCATTCCTAATTGTGTCTTAACTCCTTTAACTATGCTATTTTCAACAATAAGCTCATTCACATTGTCTTGCCACAGGTAGAGACCTTTGCAATTTTCTACAACTCCACGAAAGAGGTTTGAATATTGATATTTATCACATTGAGCTCTTGGACTCCACATAGCAGGTCCTTTCGAGAGGTTTAACATCCGAAATTGGATTGTGCTCTTGTCTGTTATAACACCTATCTGACCACCCAAAGCATCTATCTCACGTACTATCTGTCCTTTTGCAACCCCACCGATAGCAGGATTACACGACATAGCCGCAATTTTGGTCATATCCATAGTTATTAACAAGGTAGTCGCACCAAGCCGTGCCGCTGCTACTGCCGCCTCACACCCTGCGTGCCCCGCTCCAACGACAATAACATCGTAATTACTATTCATCCTTTAAACGTTCTAAATAGAAGTTCTCCTTAGAGGTCATCTCTGCTTGCTGTTCGTCGTTTGTATCATCATATTTCAAAAGGTGAAGCACCCCGTGTATTATTACACGATGAAGTTCGTCTTCAAAGGAGGTTTCAAAACGTTTAGCATTTTCCTTTACCGTATCTACACTTATAAATAACTCTCCTGCAATAATGCCCAATTCGGTATTGTCAAATGTTATTATGTCTGTTGGGTAAT
>JAVVUK010000093.1:0-5851 GCA_036653215.1 Rikenellaceae bacterium | reverse complement strand
ACGATGTTGTTTGTCGTCGGCTCCTGTATATGTAAGTTCAAAACGCTCAGGTAGATTGTAGTCTACTTGTATCGTTCCGAGTTGCCATTTACGACCTATGGCATCTCTAACCATGAAGTCTAACTTAGGACCGTAGAATGCTGCTTCACCATATTCAACAACAGTGTTTAGACCTTTCTCTGCCGATGCTTCAATAATAGCGTTTTCTGCTTTTTCCCAATTTTCGTCTGTTCCTATGTATTTATCTCTGTTAACTTTATCACGTAGCGATATTTGAGCGTTAAACTCTTTGAAGTCAAGAGTCTTAAATATATAAAGAACAATGTCGATAACTTTCTTAAATTCATCTTTCAGCTGATCGGGACGAACGAAAAGGTGAGCGTCGTCTTGAGTAAATCCTCTAACACGAGTAAGCCCATGTAACTCACCACTTTGCTCATAACGATATACTGTACCAAACTCAGCAAAACGTATTGGAAGGTCTCTATAAGAACGAGGTTTAGCTTTGTATATCTCGCAGTGGTGAGGACAGTTCATAGGTTTAAGTAAAAACTCTTCCCCTTCTGCTGGGGTGTGTATTGGCTGAAACGAGTCAGCTCCATATTTAGCATAGTGACCAGATGTTACATAAAGGTCTTTCATTCCTATATGAGGAGTTATAACTTGCTCATAGCCATAACTTTTTTGTGCGTTCTTCAAGAAATTTTCAAGACGTTCTCTTAATGCGGCACCTTTAGGTAACCATAAAGGAAGTCCTTGTCCTACACGTGCTGAAAAGTGAAATAACTCAAGTTCTTTCCCTAATTTACGGTGGTCACGAAGTTTTGCCTCTTCTAACATTGTTAGATATTCGTCGAGTAAAGACTTCTTAGGGAATGTAATGCCGTATATACGAGTAAGCATTTTGTTCTTCTCGTCACCTCTCCAATAGGCACCAGCCACAGAAGTTAGCTTTATGGCTTTTATAATGTCAGTCGATTGGATGTGTGGTCCTCTACAAAGGTCTGTAAACGATCCGTTAGTGTAAAAAGAGATTGTTCCGTCTTCAAGACCTCCGATAAGATCGAGTTTATATTCGTCTCCTTTTTTAGTATAGGTATCCATTGCTTGCGCTTTGGTCACATCTTTGCGAACAAAAGTTTCACCTGTGCGAGCGAGTTCTAACATCTTAGCCTCTATTTTTGCAAGGTCTGCCTCTGTTATAGGAGTAGGAGAGTCTACATCATAGTAAAATCCCATATCAATACTTGGTCCGATACCAAATTTTATTTTTGGATATAGCTCTTGTAATGCTTCTGCCATAAGGTGAGACGACGAGTGCCAAAATGCTTTCTTGCCTTCAGCATCTTCCCACTTATGAAGAATTACCGTGGCATCACACGTTATCGGGAAACGTAAATCGTGTAAATCACCATTTACTGTTACGCTTAGAACCTCTTTTGCTAAACGTGGAGATATGCTTTCTGCAATCTCTAATCCTGTGATACCGCTGTTGTACTCTTTTGTACTGCCGTCTGGAAATGTAATATTCATATTAATAGTTATAAGATATATGACTACAAATATAACAATAATATTTTAGAAATCCTTTAAGAAGAGGCATTATTTTTATTATGCGTTTTTTTTAATGGATTTTAGACTGTTTCTTAAAATAAAAAAATATCTTTGTCGAAAATAAAAGCCCAGATGGTGAAATTGGTAGACACGCCACCTTGAGGGGGTGGTGCCGGCTTCGGTGTGCAAGTTCGAATCTTGTTTTGGGCACAAATGATGGAGTTTGTTTTAAAAATGATATAAAGTTTATTTAATAACAATTTTTGTCAATAACTTTCATATCGCTTTTTAAAATTAAGCCCTTTTTTTGTGTTTTATGCTATTTTTTAAAAATAAAGCGAAAAATGTTTGTATCGGTATAATTTTGTGTATCTTTGGTGCCATGAAACTAACATTAACATATATAAATTAATTAAATTTAAAGCAATGAATGTCAATAAATTAATGGCAGATCTTGAGGCTAAGCACCCCGGTGAGAGTGAATTCCTACAAGCAGTTAGAGAGGTTTTGATTTGCGTTGAAGACGTTTACAATCAAAATCCTGAATTTGAGGCAAACAAAATCGCTGAGCGTATTGTAGAGCCAGACAGGATCTTTACATTTAAGGTGCCTTGGGTTGGTGACAACGGTGAGGTTAATCTTAATATCGGTTACAGGGTACAATTTAACAATGCGATAGGACCATACAAAGGCGGTCTTCGTTTTCACCCAAGTGTTAACTTAAGTATCTTAAAATTCTTAGGTTTTGAACAAACATTCAAAAATGCACTTACAACACTTCCTATGGGTGGTGGTAAAGGTGGTTCTGACTTTAATCCAAAAGGCAAATCAGCTGGTGAAGTTATGCGTTTCTGCCAAGCATTTATGCTTGAGTTATGGCGTGTGATCGGCCCACAAACTGACGTCCCTGCTGGTGATATAGGTGTTGGTGCTCGTGAAATAGGCTTCCTATATGGTATGTACAGAAAACTTGCTCGTGAAAACACAGGTGTTCTTACAGGTAAAGGTTTAACTTTCGGTGGTTCTCTTGTTCGTCCTGAAGCAACTGGTTTTGGTGCTATCTATTTCCTAAAACAAGTTCTTGAAACAGCAGGTACTACTATTAAAGGTAAAACAATCGCTATTTCTGGTTTCGGTAACGTTGCTTGGGGTGCTGCTAAAAAAGCTACTGAGTACGGTGCTAAAGTCGTTACTATTTCTGGTCCTGACGGTTATATCTATGACCCAGCCGGTCTTAACGACGAGAAAATCGCTTATATGTTAGAGCTTCGTGCTTCAAACAATGACGTTGTTGCTCCTTATGCTAAGAAATTTGCAGGTTCTACATTCTTCCCAAAAACTAAACCTTGGGTTGCTAAAGTAGACATCGCTCTTCCTTGTGCTACACAAAATGAACTTAACGGCGAAGATGCTAAACAACTTCTTGCTAACGGTACAAAATTTGTTGCTGAGGTTTCAAACATGGGATGTACTCCAGAAGCTATCGACGCATTCCTTGCTGCTCGTATCACATACGCTCCAGGTAAAGCTGTTAATGCTGGTGGTGTTGCTACTTCTGGTCTTGAGATGACTCAAAACTCAATGAAGATTAGCTGGACTGCAGAAGAAGTTGACGCTAAATTAGGTCAAATCATGTCTTCTATACATGGTGCTTGTCTTAAATATGGTACTGAAAAAGGTGGCTATATCAACTATATGAAAGGTGCTAACATTGCAGGTTTCATGAAGGTTGCACACTCTATGGTTGAACAAGGTGTGATTTAGTTTTCTAAGTTTAAAATTGAAAGCCCACATATTTTATGTGGGCTTTTTTTTATTCAAAAAATATAATATCTTTGTTTCCAAAATAAAATATTAGCTTATGTTTTTAATCATGATTTCCATATTCTTAGCAGGCATAATTTTGGTGGCTCTTGAGGATAAAATCGGAATTAATAAGGCTGCTTCAGCGCTCCTTATGTCCGTTGTTTTGTGGGTTCTTGTGGCGTTTTCGGGAGTAGCACCCGATGTCAATGTGCCTTTTATCACTCATCTCGGAGATGTTAGTGAGACATTGTTCTTTGTAATGGGTTCAATGGTCATTGTGGAACTTGTGGATACGCACGGTGGTTTTAAGCTGATCACCGACTCAATACACACAAACAACAAACGTAGGCTTCTTTGGATAATCAGTATTCTCACATTTTTTGTCTCGGCAATACTCGACAACTTAGCTACCGGTATCGTTATGATAGCCCTGCTTCGTAAGCTAATCCCTCACCGTACAGAAAGGATAATATACGCCTCTATGATTATTATTGCGGCAAATGCGGGAGGTTCGTGGTCGCCTATTGGTGACGTTACCACAATTCTTTTATGGACAGGTGGTAATATAACCCCGATACATCAAATTTCACATCTTTTCTTACCGGCGTTAGTGTCTATGCTTGTTCCGTTGCTCTTGGTGTCTCGCTTCTTTAAGAAAGATGCCTCTTGGAGTGTTGCTCGTAAGCCAAGAGATAATGGGGAGCTGCTCCCTATCGTTAGTCGAATGTCACGTCGTATAATTCTCTTTCTGGGGGTTACAACTATGGCTTTTGTTCCTATATTTAATGAGTGGAGTGCTTTACCTCCCTTTATGTATGTCATGTTCGGAGTGTCGTTCTTATGGATATATACAGACTTGATGTATGGCAAGATGCACCAAATGGAAAATAGCGTTAAGTTACGTGTCACCCAAATATTGTCACGTATCGATATGTCTACAATCTTATTCTTCTTTGGTATCCTTATGAGTGTTGCTGCTCTCGACACATCGGGTCAACTTATTACAGTATCTTCATATCTTACCGATCATATAAATAGTGAGTTGTCGATAAGTTTCCTTATAGGTCTTATGTCTTCATTTGTCGATAACGTTGCTCTTGTTGCTGCAACAATGGGTATGTATCCTATCGATCCGTCGTCTGCTGCTTATATGGTAAATGGTGATTTCTGGACTTTCTTAGCATATTGTGCTGTCACAGGAGGTAGTATCCTTATTATAGGATCTGCAACAGGTGTTACAGTTATGGGTATGGAGAAAATATCATTTATGTATTATTTCAAAAGATTTACTCTAATAGCTCTTGCCGGTTACGTCGCTGGAGCTGGAACTTATATGTTGCTCTCGTTAATATAATCGACATCTATACCTTTATTAAAAAAGAGTCCGTCTGTGGGCTCTTTTTTTTCTATATAGCCTCTTTATCAAAGTGATAAAAAAAGAAAATGTCGTATATTTTTAATTTTCAAGGCAAAAGAATTTGGTAATTAAAATATTATCCGTATCTTTGCACCTCATAGGTAAAGTGTGTTTTTGTCAAACATACCTTATTATTAGTAAAAACGCAGTAAAAAAATTAAAATGCCAACTATTCAACAGTTAGTAAGAAAAGGAAGAGTAAAGCCCGAGGTGACAAGCAAGTCTCGTGCTTTGGATGCCTGCCCACAAAGACGTGGCGTCTGTGTGAGGGTGTATACAACTACCCCCAAAAAACCGAACTCTGCTATGCGTAAAGTTGCTCGTGTGCGACTTACAAATGGTAAAGAGGTTAATGCTTATATCCCAGGAGAGGGACACAACTTACAAGAACACTCTATCGTATTAGTTAGAGGTGGTAGGGTAAAAGACCTTCCGGGTGTTAGATACCACTTAGTTCGTGGTGCTTTAGATGCTGCCGGTGTAGAAGGACGTACACAACGTCGTTCTAAATACGGAACAAAACGTCCTAAAGCTGGAAAAGCTCCAGTAGCTGCTCCTGCAAAAGGAAAGAAAAAGTAATTAGTAAAAAAAAGTTTTAAGATTTTAAAAAAATGAGAAAAGCGAAGCCTAAAAAGCGAATTCTACTTCCAGATCCTAAATTTAGTGACGTCATGGTTACACGTTTCGTTAACAATTTAATGCTGGATGGTAAGAAGAGTATTGCCTATAACATTTTCTATAATGCAATAGAGAAAGTTGGCGAGAAGATGAAGGACTCAGACAAGGCTCCTTTGGACATTTGGAGAAAAGCGATTGAGAACATTACACCACAAGTCGAAGTTAAATCTCGTCGTGTTGGTGGTGCTACTTTCCAAGTGCCAGTTGAGGTGAGACCGGAACGTAAATTATCACTTAGTATGAAGAACATGGTTCTTTATTCAAGAAAAAGAGCCGGCCGCTCAATGGCAGAGAAATTAGCTGCCGAAATAATTGCTGCGTATAACGAAGAAGGTGCTGCCTTCAAACGTAAAGAAGAAATGCACCGTATGGCTGATGCCAACAAAGCATTCGCTC
>JAVVUK010000092.1:0-5890 GCA_036653215.1 Rikenellaceae bacterium | reverse complement strand
CAGCACAATTTATTAATGTAACATCAGACAAGTCTTTTTCTAAAGAACTTATCCATTTTGTCACACTGTTAAAATCGGACACATCAACTCGTTCCAAATGGTTATCATTGCGACAAGTAGAGTTATATGTTCCTCTTACATCATAGCCCTCGTCTTTAAATTTATTAAATAAAAACTCTCCTATGCCTTTAGATGCTCCTGTAATAAGTATCATTTTCTAAGCCCATTTTATTATTGAAGCACCATATGTCCATCCACTACCAACAGCTGCAAATAAGATGATGTCTCCTTTTTTTATTTTTCCAGACTTATGTACCTCATCTAAAAGAATAGGAATGGTAGCACTTGACGTGTTAGCATACTTATCCATATTTGTCATCACCTTCTCGAAAGGAAGACCAATTATCTCAGCTGTCTTTTCAAGTATCTTTATGCTCGGTTGATGAGGGATCATGAGATCTATATCATCTATGGTTAATCCTGTATCTGTAAGCACTTGGTTTATAGCTTTTGGAAGAGCTTCCGTTGCTGATTTAAAGACAGACTTACCATTCATCTGAAAATACTGAAGTCCTTCATTCAATACATCTTCAGTAATAGGCATCTCAGAGCCTCCTGCAGGAACAGTAAAACCTAACATTTCTTCTTCTGTACTTGTGTATAAACGATATGCTAAAAATCCTTCCGTAGAGTTACTTGCACTAATTACGGCAGCACCAGCACCATCTCCAAAAAACACGGCATCTCTTCTTTTCCAATCTATCAAACTTGAGAATTTATCCGCTCCTATAACAAGCACATTATCATATACGCCACTGGCAATATATTGACTTGCCACAGACATGGCAAAAAGGAACCCACTGCAAACAGCGGACACATCAAATGCAGCAGCATTTTTAGCACCTGTTTTATGTTGAACAATAGCAGCTGTAGAAGGAGCCTTCCTATCAGGCGTAGCAGTAGCAACAATTATTAAATCTATGTCTGTCGCTTTTAATCCAGCATTATCAATAGCCATCACACCTGCTTTTGAAGCCATATCACTCGTTGCCTCATTGGAAGCCGCAATATGTCTCTCTTTTATACCGAGATTGTCATATATCCATTCTGCCGATGTAGGAATAACCGTTTCAAGATATTCATTTGTATATATTGTGTCTGGGGTATAAGATCCTGTTCCTATAATCTTTACGTTGCGTACTACTTGTTTCATATTTTTATTTTTATAATTCCTTTTCCATAAGTAACATTACGTTATATGGCATAAATTTTAATACTTCTGGGTTCTTTGATTCGTAACGTTTAACTATCTTATAACCAGACCTTTCGTGAACCTTTATTATTGTCGGATTATTTTCAAAAGGGTGTAATTGTGCTTTCTTAACCTCTGGATACTTCTTTTTAGCTTCTGATAGTAACTCAGTCATTAATCTATTTATGAGTCTATTTCCTCTATGTTTCTCCTCTACAAAAGAATATTCTAATTGGTATGTTCCCATCTCCCTTTCTATCTGGATATCTTCAATTATAGCTCCATTTTCCCTCGCTATGGCAAGGCTCTCTTTTGGGAAAAAATATCCTATTAAATTTGATTTTATGATTGCCGATGCCATTCCATCTTCTGCTCCTTCTAACCATCCACCCATTGCAGCTACCGCTTCATTGTTGTATGTTGCAACCATAAAATTACTTAACGAAAATTCGCAACCATCAACTTCTTCTTCAAGAATTTGTATTAGAAGGTTTTGTGTTGTATTCTCATCTAATCCAAAAAAGTTAGCAAGACCACACTCGTTTGTCATGCTTTTCTCTGCTTCTATTATTGTCTTTGCAATAAAAGGAATATCCTTAACTATTGCTCTTCTAATTAGATATTCCATTATATTAGCTCTTTTAGTTTTATGCGATCTGTCTTTTCGTTGTTGTTAAGAGGGAATTTAGGAACGTAACGAACAACAGAGGGGATCATATAATGAGGTAGTTTCGTGTTTAGATACTTCAAAAGAGGCTCCGGATCGGACTCTTCATCTTCAATAAACAAAGCAATCTCTGTATTTTTCATATTGTTCTCAAAGGCAAGAGCAACAGCGTTTTTATGATCCATAAATTGACGTACCAAATGCTCTATCTCACCCATTTCAACCCTATATCCTTGTATCTTAGCTTGAAAATCTAAACGTCCGGAAACCATAAGATCGCCATCTTGATCTATATAACAAAGGTCTCCTGTATGATAGAAACGCATCTTCTTCCCTTTATACTCTTTTTCAAAAAACGCCTCTGCATTTTTCTCCGCATTTCTCCAATATCCAGGTGTCAGTTGCGCTCCGGCGATACAAAGCTCTCCCTTTTCGCCCATCGGCATCTCACGACCTTCTTCATCTAAAATCAAAGCCGTAACACCATCCAACGGTTTACCTATGGTAAACATACCATTAAGCGTTTTTGTCGTGCCATCACGATGAAAAGAAGAATATGTACAATAGATTGTCGCTTCGGTAGGACCATAAAAGTCGTATATATCAGCATTTGGGATACAATGACTCCACTCTTCAATGAGATCAAGAGGAGATGCCTCCGCCGTCATGATACAACTTTTAACACTTGGTATATCTATCTGATCAAAATAAGGTTTTAGGTATCGAACCATAGATGGCGGCATAGACAACCTTGTTAGGTGATGATCTTCAAGAAGCCCAAAGACATAACACCATTTTATCTCTTCGTGAGGAATTGTATAGACACAAGCTCCATTTGTAAGAGCTGTAAGATAACATTGTACCGACACGTCAAAAGTAAGATCAAAACTCTGAAGACAACGGTCTGTATGGTCATAGGCAAGCCCCGTTGCAGCAAAAGCATCCATAAAAACAGCTACATTAAGCCTACTGATCTCAACGCCTTTAGGCTTTCCTGTACTACCAGAAGTGAATAATATATATGCCAAAGCATCGTCAGAGACTTCTTGAGGCTCTAATGATGATTTTACATTCGTTTTTTGAATTTCTTTAGTAGAGACAACATCTATATTCTTATAACGACTCTCTGAACTTGAATCTAACACAACGGTAATTTCAGCTTGTTCGATGATCTCAAGACATCGTTCTATCGGCTGCATAGGATGAAGAGATACATATCCTCTACCATCTAACCAAAGAGCGAAAAAAGAAGCATAACTTTCCAAATCGTCGTTTATGACAACTCCGACATTTTTCCCACAATTAAGGAGACTTGTTGACGTTCTTATTTTAGCTATGCAATCACCAAATTCTTTATATGTATAGAACTTTTCAGCTATACAAAAAGCATTTGCCTCCGGAAATTTCTTAATAGCACATAGTGTCCTATTAAGTACGTTTTCTATAAATTTCTCCATTTATGACAAAGTTAAAAATTATTTCATTTAATTCCTAATAAAAGTCTGTATTATAACTGCTTTCTTCGTCTTTCTTTTTGATTATACGTTGCCAAAAACAATATAAAAAGCCTAATCCATAAGCAAAAATCTGAACCACAGAAGACTCTACACTCATTATAGAGACGTTGATGCTGCGGTACACCTTAAGAGAATCTAAAAACCAAACCGCCGCCGCAATAAACAAAGGATACATGGTAGCCTTACCGATTATGAAGAGCAATGGTATGATAAGAATTATATATAGTGCAAATAAAGCTGGTCCTATATGCACTAATGTTAAAGTATGAGGGAAACGTAAATATAAGTTTATACGTGCCATGCCCGAATAAAACACTTGCCTAAAAAATGCCTTAGTGTCAGTACGACGCATATGATAAAGATACGCATCTTTGATGAGTGCTGTCTTAAAACCACTTTCTATTACACGATAACTAAACTCCATATCTTCACCAAAACGCATACTGCTAAATCCCCCTGTAAGGTTCCACACCTTACGAGAAACGCCCATATTAAAACTTCTTGGGATAAACTTATCGAGCCTCTTGTCGCCACCACGAATACCTCCTGTTGTGAAAAAAGAAGTCATAGCATAGGTTATCGCCTTTTGCTTATCGTCGGCACCCTCTTGTGAAGCATCGGGACCCCCAAAAGCGTCTACATCTCTATTGGCATTTAAGAAGTCATCGATAGACTGCAAGTAATGCGGAGGAGCAATACAGTCGGAGTCTAAAAATAGTATAAAATCGCTCTCCGAGACCTTAGCCCCCTCGTTACGAGACAACCCCGGTCCACTGTTATATTTATATATATATTTAACCTTTAAGACATCTTTAAACGTCTCACAGGTAGGTTCGGCACTCTCAATAGAGCCATCATCGACAACGATAACCTCGAAGTCACGATATGTTTGTTGCGAAAGGCTCTCTAAGATGACACCAAGCTCTTCATTCCTGTTATATACAGGGATAACAATAGAATAATACATCTTAATTATTGATTAGTTAATGTTTCTTGTCTCGCCTGATAAGCCTTACGGAAAGCCCTCACAATTTTGTTGTGAGCATCAAGGGTCGGAGAGAATAAATGTGTCCCATCAAAATCTGGAGAGGCACAGAAATATATGTTTTTCGACTTGTCATAATTTAACACCGCATCAATAGCAGCAATTGATGGGATAACGATAGGTCCCGGAGGAAGCCCCGCAACAAGATAAGTGTTATATGGAGAATTTACAGCTGTATGCCCTTTCATAACCCTTTTTATAGTCCAGTCACCAACGGCATATTTGCAAGTAGGATCCGCCTGAAGGCGCATTCCTATACGTAGTCTATTTATGTAAACACCAGCTATCTTACGCATATCAGACTCTATTTTACTCTCCTCATAAACTATCGAAGCAAGCGTCACCACCTCTTGTTTTGTCATTCCCATCTGAGCAAGGAGAGCCTCCCTGTTATTTTTACTCCAGAAAATATCGTATTCCTTATGCAGCTTCTCAAAAAGCTCATCTACCGATATGTTCCAATAGACCTCGTATGTATTAGGGACAAGCATCACCGTAAAGGTAAGAGAGTCAAATCCATAGCGACGTGCCATAGAGTTATTATGCAAAAGGCTGTCTATGGTCATAGAGTCGCATTCTATATTACGTGCTATTTTAGCAGACACATCTCCAATTGTACGTGAAGGGGTAAAGGTAAGTCGCACAGGGGTTTGCCTTCCTTCAGCCAACAATTTCAAAAGACGACTATATGATATTTTCTTATCTAAGACATATTTTCCAGGTTTGAAATCTTCATGTCTAAATTTGCGTACATAATTCAAAAATTCGGTTGTGTCTTTAATAGATCCATACTCTACAAGGAGTGCCGCTTGTTGTTCTAAGGTCGATCCTGTCGGAATATAGATTGTCGATGGCTTCACCTTTCTGATGCAAACATAGCCCACATATGCAAGTCCCGACATGGAAACATATGCTAATATGAAAAAGAGGAAAAGCGCACCTGCTGTTTTTAAATGTTTAGTAAAGTTTATTTTCAAATCTATGATTTTTAGTTAGCTATAAGTTCTATCTATTGAATTAGGGTACAAATATAGAATTTTTTTTTGTACTACTCAATTATTTATATATCTTTGTGCCGGGTAAGTCTTATACGACCAGCTCCTGCTGACTCCCCCAGGGTCGGAAGACAGCAAGGGTAAGTGGTTGAGCGGTGCGATATAAGTAGCTTACCCATTTTTTTTAAAAATGCGTGGTATCGAAAAGTTGCTTTTTCGGCGTTACACTTTATTTTTAAAATCCTCATGTACAAAAGTACACTGCGGTTTTAAAAACAAACCAAGCCTTGAAAAATCTAACTTTTGGAACCACTAAAAAAAGGAATATAATAATATAATATCGAAAAGTTGCTTTTTCGGCGTTACACTAACAAAAATAAAAAATGATACAAATAAATAATAACATACTTAATA
>JAVVUK010000091.1:0-5892 GCA_036653215.1 Rikenellaceae bacterium | reverse complement strand
GTTATTGTGCCTTTCTTTTGTGGGAAAAGTATATATTCACGTATCACCTTTGAATCGTATACTTTGTTGTTGTAAACCTCCCTTTGCCACTCATCATTTTGTGGAATAGCTAAATCTTGAGTCCAAAACCCTTCAAAGGACGGATACTTGGCAGATGATATCTCAACAAGTTCTGCCCTTGTCAATATTTTTATTTTGGCAACGATAGGCTCTCCTTCAAATATTCTATTTCGTGAGGTGGTAACTAAAAGTATGATGTCGTCATGTGCAATGCTCTTCTTGCTCTGTTTTACAGTTGATCCTCCGCCATTGTTGCTTTGTGATGTTGTAGTTGCATTACCTCCTTCTCTTATTACTTCTATGTTTAGAGTAGAGGTTCTTGTTGTTTCTCCGCCTTCGGTGGCTGAGGCGGCTCCAATGACCATATTGCCAGGTTCACGAGCTACAAGGACATAGGTGTACATAAAGGTGCTCGACCTCTCAGTCTTGCCGTTTATTATCGATATGGAGGTGCTTTGAGAAGTCGATGGTCCGGCGACAATGTCAAATCCATCAAAAGATGGTGCGTTAAAACTATCGGGTTTGCCACTCATGGCAAACTCAACCCTAAAAGGAGTCCCTACGGCAATAACTCGTGGTGCATCTACACTAATTGCAACTCCCTTTGCCATAACAGCAAAAGAGAGAATTACCAAAGAGAAAACTAATACTATTCTTCTAATCATTTCCTATCTCTTAAATAATTTTATCTTTGAAAATATCCTGTTGCGTCTTTCAAGAATGAAAAACTCTAACAATAGAAGTACTAATGCTATACCCAAAAAATATTGATATAGCTCGTTATATTGATCGTAAACGACGGTAGCAAAATTCTTCTGATCCATAGATCTTATCTCTTTGACTACCTCATCAAGACCTAAAGACTGGTTTGTCGCCCTCACATAAGCCCCATTTCCACTTATAGCTATTCCCTTAAGAAGCTCTTCATTTAGCTTGGAGACCACGATACTTCCGTTTTCATCTCTAAATTCTTGTCCTCCAACAACAATAGGAGAGCCTTCAGGTGTCCCTATGCCTATGGCGTTTACTATGATCCCCTCTTTACCCATCTCACTTGCCACCGTGAGGGCATCTCCATCGTGAGCCTCTCCGTCGGAAATAAGTATCACTGCACGGCTCTTTTCGCTGTCTGCAGAAAAAGAACTTTGTGCTAAACGTAAGGCTGCAGCGATGTCCGTTCCTTGTGCTTGGATCATAGACGGTGATATGTAGTCTATAAAGTTTTTAGCCACCACATAGTCTGTCGTCACAGGAAGTTGCATAAAAGGCTTACCTGCAAAGACAACCATACCCACTCTGTCAGTTGTGAATTTATCTAAGAGCGAGTTGATAGCGTTTTTTGTGCGTTCTATTCGTGAGGGTTTAAAATCTTCCGCCAACATACTGTTAGATACATCGACAACAAACATTAACTCAACACCTTTCTGATCTACTTCTTTGAGCTTAGATCCCGTTTGTGGTCTTGCAAGTGCTATAACGATAAACACAAAAGCAAGTGCCACAAGGAGAAACTTGTCTCTTATTTTTCCCCATGCCGCATCTGGCATCAATAGACGCAGAGTCTCTATGTTACCAAACCTTTTAAGCCTCTTGATATACTCTTTACGTATATATATCAAAAGAGCAATAAAGAGAGGAAGAAGTAACAGAGCATAGAAATATTCTGGACTTGCAAATCTAAACATACTTTATGGTATTTGTCGTAAATATATATTTTTAATCAATATCTCAATAATGAGTATCACCATAGCGATGATAACAAATAGAGAGTATTTTTCTTGGTAAAGGACAAAGTGATTAACATCAATTTTGCTCTTTTCAAGGGCATTTATCTCTTCATATATCGATTTTAATCGTTCGTTTGAGGTGGCTCTGAAATATCGTCCTCCAGTCATAGTTGCTATATCTGTCAACCCCTTTTCATCTATCTCTACCGGTGAGTTTACATAAGTCATGTTGCCAAACATATCAATTGCAGGATATGGTGCAGTGCCCATGCTTCCAACACCTATGGTATAAACTTTAATTCCGAAAGTTTTGGCTATCTCTGCTGCTGTGGATGGTGTTATCTGTCCGCTATTGTTTATTCCGTCTGTTAGTAGTATTATGACTTTACTCTTCGAGGGGCTGTCTTTGAGTCTGCTAACTGCTGTTGCAAGCCCATTGCCTATTGCTGTGCCATCGTCTATTGTCTCTCCGGCAGGACGCACCTGTGAGGTGAGGTTTATGAGTGTGGCATGGTCTGTTGTTAGTGGACATTGTGTATAGCTCTCACCTGCAAAGACGATTAACGCTATGCGATCATCGTGGCGGTCAATGATAAATTTTGTAGCTATATCTTTGGCTGCCGAGATACGATCGGGGTTAAAGTCACGAGCTAACATACTTGTCGATATGTCGAGTGCTATTGCTATGTCTATTCCCTCTGTGGTTGTAGTTTGGTTCTCTTTTGCTTTTTGAGGACGTGCGATAGCAAAAATTATAAGCGTTAGAGCGACCATCCTTAAGGCAAAAGGGAGGTGACGTAGGTAATATTTTGTGCTTTTAGGTGTGTTACGAAATCCCTCTATTGATGATATTTGGAGTGTAGAATGCCCATCTCTTACTTTAAATATATAGTAAGCCACTATTGGTATTAATACCAATAGCAGATAGAGCATATATATGTTTTCAAAACGTACCATATTTGTTAATTACCAGTTTTTACGACCCCTTAGGTTTACAGGTGTTCCCTTTTGATCTTTAACCTTTTCTTGGGTCTTGTTTTCATTGTTTTGCATAGCTTTAAGCAACTGCTCAGCCTCTTTCTTACTCATCTCTCCCTCTTTAGGCTGTTGTTGTTGATCTTGTTTGTCTTTATCTTGATTTTGATTTTTATCTTGTTGCTTGTCTTTATCTTGCTGTTCTTGTTCTTTCTTGTCTTTGTCCTTATCCTTATCTTGATTTTGATCTTTGTTTTGTTTATCCTTATTTTGCTGCTGCTGTTGGTTTTGGAGCATCATTTGGGCATATGCAAGGTTAAACTTAGCTTGATAATCATCGGGATAGGCACGTAACGATTTTTTATATTCGTCAATTGCTTTTTGGTATTCTTTTTTTTGAAAATATATATTTCCGAGATTATAACGGTTTGAGGCTATCCTCTCTTTTGTTTGTAATGTGTCAGAGGCAAGCTTTTCCGATATTTGAAGCGCATTATCATAGTTTTTTTGTTGATATAGAGCATCTGTAAGGTTAAATAACGCCTCATAAGAAGTAGAGTCTATGTTTAGTGCTTTACGATATGAAGTATGTGCGGCATCATAATTTCCTTTTTCATATTCCCTATTGCCTTCACGCACAAATTTACGCTCCTGCTGTGCTGAAGCATCAAGGCAGAAGAGAAAAGTTAACGCACAAAAGCAAAATAGTGTTTTCATAATATTATACGTTATTTTCTGCTGTTTCATCTTTCTTAGTAACTTCAATAAAATAGTAAGCGTTGTCAAATGCCGATTGATTGTCCATAGGTGATGGCTCAAGTTTAGCAAACTTAACAAGGTCGGATAACCTTAACAATTCTTGTAACATTTGATAATCTTTTCCTTTTTTACTTATCTGTTCTTCCATGATTGAGAGTATCTCATCGGTGGTCATTTCTTTTGCATTAACACCAAAACGCTCTCCTAAGTAGTCACGAATGACATCTGTAACACGTGTATAGTATAATTTTACTTTCCCAGATTGCCATAAATTCTCTTTTTTTATCTTTTCCAATTCGTTGATAGCTAAGATATGAGGAGGTAATTTTGGCTTTTGTGGAAGTAGTGATTTGTTCTGGCGTAGTCGTTTTATGACATAGTATAAGGCGGCAAGGATCAATAATCCTAAAAGAGAGAACCACACATATTTTTGTATCTCAGCCCACGTGATAGGCATCTTGAGAGGTGCTTTTACTGTGTATATCTCGTCTTTGGTAGTGTCTATGGCTATCGTCTTAACAAAAAAACGTATCGAGTCTAATGAATATATGGTGTCGACTATGTTTTTGTCTATATACATAACAGGAAAACCGCCTATGCTGTAATTCCCAGCCTCAAAAGTGGTGAACTTATATATGCGAGTAAGCCTTTCTCTCCTCTTATCTTGTTTTAGAGTGTCGATTTTGCTTTGTTCTATAAGTTCTATATTTGGTGCTATATATCCGTCAAAATCTGGAAAATCTATTATATGAGCGATATCCTTGTCGACAGTTACGGTGATGGTCGGCTGGTCGCCAATCATCATAGTATCTTGAGATAGGGTAGTGGTTACACGTGGTCTTCCCTTGTTTATATCTTGAGCTCCTAAAAAAAGAGGTAACAGAAGAAATGGAAGTGTTAAAAATAGTCTCATAATTACCTTTGTTTAAACAGCTTTATAAGTGCTTTTACATAATCGTCGGTTGTCGAGATAGCTACATTATCAATTCTATATCTCATTAATGTGTTGTCTATAAGAAAGTTAGACTCTTTGGCGTATTTGGCATAATCGTTACGCACCCTTGCCGAAGAGCTATCTATCCATATGTTTTCACCACTCTCTGCGTCATGAAACTCAATTATGCCCACATCAGGCATCTCATGTTCTCTTTGGTCATATACTTTTATCCCTACAATATCATGCTTTCTTGAAGCTATCTTTAAAGGATCTTCAAAGTTACTCTTTTTTGAGACCATATCGACATCCATAAAGTCGGAGATCACAAAAGCAGTAGATCTCTTTTTTAAGATGTTGGTTAGAAACTCTAAGGCTATGCCTATGTTAGTCTTTTTACTCTCTGGTGTAAATTCAAGGAGTTCTCTTATTATAAGAAGTATATGTTGTCTTCCTTTTTTTGGCGGAATATATTTCTCTATTTTATCACTAAAGAAGATACAACCTATCTTATCGTTGTTTGAAGAGGCTGAAAAGGCAAGTATGGCGGCAATATCTGTTATGATACTCTTTTTTAGATTTTCTCCTGTTCCGAAAATACGAGAACCACTGACATCTATAAGTAACATCATCGTAAGTTCACGCTCCTCCTCATATGTTTTTATATATGGGTGTCCGGCACGTGCTGTTACGTTCCAATCGATATCTCTGACGTCATCACCAATTCTATAATCACGCACTTCACTAAAGGACATACCTCTCCCTTTGAAAGCACTATGATACTTCCCTGCAAACATTTGGTTCGATAGACCGTGAGTTTTTATCTCAATCTTTCGAACCTTTTTCAGTATATCGTTATCTGTTGCCATAAATAAATTGTTGTTATATTTAGACAGTTCCTAAAGCACCTCTTTCTGTTATGGTGCTTCTACGGTGTTAAGGATCTCTGTTATAATATCCTCAGAGGTTATGTTTTCCGCTTCTGCCTCATATGTGAGACCTATTCTGTGGCGTAAAACATCGTAAGCTACAGCTTTAATATCTTCGGGGATTATATAACCTCTACGTTTTATGAACGCATAAGCCTTAGCTGCTTTGGCAAGAGATATACTTGCCCTTGGTGATCCACCATAGCTTATAAGCCCTTTTAAACCATCAAGCTTATAATCTTCAGGGTTACGAGTGGCAAAGATTAGGTCTACAATATATTTTTCAATCTTCTCATCCATATATATCTGACCCACCACTTCACGAGCACGAGTTATATCTTGAGGAGTGATCACTCTTTGAGGTTGTGGAAACTCTGCTCCAGCCATGTTTTGCCTTATGATTAATCTCTCTTCCTCTTTTTTAGGATATGTGATTTTTGCCTTTAACATAAAACGGTCTACCTGTGCCTCAGGAAGAGGATATGTGCCCTCTTGTTCGAGTGGGTTT
>JAVVUK010000090.1:0-5966 GCA_036653215.1 Rikenellaceae bacterium | reverse complement strand
CAGTTATGGTTTCTGCATATCGTCTTTTGGTGGAAGCTATGGACAAGGAAGGAGTAGCTTTTCCTCTTCATCTTGGAGTAACAGAGGCTGGAGAGGGTAGTGAAGGACGCATAAACTCTGCCGTAGGTATCGGAGCTCTTCTAAATGAGGGCATAGGAGACACCGTGAGAGTATCTCTTACCGAAGAGCCAGAACACGAAATTCCAGTGGCAAAAATATTAGTAGACCACTATAAAAACAGAAATTGTAAATTTGACTTATCACTTCCAATACCTAAAAGCACAACAATTCCATTTGTGGTTATTGAAGATGAAGATGCCGTTTTACAAGATAATGATATTCGATATGACGATCGTTATTTCACATTTGTCACTATGGAAAATGTGAAAACCATAGATATAGAAACAGCAAAAAACATAGTTATAACAGCTACCACGCCTCAAGAACATAAGGCTCTATATGCGATATTAAAATCGAGGGGGACTGATCTTCCTATTGTTATTTGTCGAGAATATGACGAAGACAACCTCGAAAAGCTACAAATTATTAGTGCTGCTGACTTAGGAGGGCTCATGATAGACGGCATAGGCGATGGTTTGTGGATACGTAACAAAGGTGTTGCTCCAACATACCAAACCTCACTTATGATACTTCAAGCCTCACGTCGTCGTATCACCAAAGCCGACTATATATCTTGTCCCGGATGTGGACGTACCATGTTTGATATTCAAAATGTAGCACGCCAAGTAAAGGAAAATACTTCCGATATGCGTAACATAAAAATTGCTGTTATGGGATGTATCGTCAATGGTCCTGGAGAAATGGCGGATGCTGATTATGGATATGTGGGAGCCGGCAGGGGGGTGATAACACTTTATCACAAAGGGAAACCTGTTGAAAAAGATATCCCTACCGATAGGGCTTTAGAAGCACTTATAAAATTAATAAACGAGACAAAATGATATTGTTATCAACGGCTTATTTTGGGAATATCCAATATTACTCAAAACTATATAGTGGCGAGGAGGTCCTTATAGAAGAACACGAAAACTATACCAAACAAAGTTATCGTAACCGTTGTGACATATTATCAAGTAATGGAGTTATATCATTATCTATACCTATCAAAAAAGAGAGTGGTAGAGATAAAATACCTATTCGTGAGATCGAGATAGAATATGTCATGGAATGGCAAAAGCAACATTGGAGATCTATCGTTTCGGCTTATAACTCATCTCCCTTTTTTGAATTTTATGACTATCTCTTCGAACCGCTATTTAAAAAAAAGGAGAAATATCTAATCGATCACAATAATAATTGCATGGATGTAGTTTGCAGTTGTATAAACAAAAAAATAGATATTGGAAAAACAACGACTTTTGTCGATATTCCTGAAAAAGGAGTTTTAGATTACCGCCAAAGTATATCGCCGAAAGTGGCTTTACAAAAAGAAGATCTGTATTTTTCAAATATTGAATATTATCAAGTTTTTTCTGAAAAATTTCCATTTCAGAAAAACCTATCTATCTTAGACTTGTTGTTTTGTGAAGGAAACGAGACGCTTAATATATTAAAAAAACAGCTTCTAAAATGATCATATTATGGAGAAAATAATACCACGCAAGGTAGAAAACTTTGTGAGAAGTAAATATGTAAGAATTTATACGAATAGTATTTTAATATTAATATTATTAATAACAATAGCACTTTTATTTTTAAGTAGTGGGACTTTCCTTTCGGGTTGGTTTTTCGTTACATCATGTATAGTGTTACTCCTTATTTTTATCTCTGCGCCCAAACATTTAGTGGTCTATAAAGATAAAATCGTTGTTCAATGTATCGTTGAGAGTACCGTTATACATATAGACCAAATTGAAAGCATCAAAGAGATAAAAGACATAAAAATAACCGATTATATACCTCTATACTCAAGTTTAGGATTTTTAGGATTTGTTGGTTTTTTCTTAGACCATAAACACGATTGGCACTTGGTACATATACTATGCACCAATATGAAAAACTGTATCGAGATAACAACAAAAAACCACAAGCGTTATATAATCTCTATCCCCCTACCTGAAGAACTAAAAACAGACACAACCATATTATAATTTAAATCTGCTTCTTAATATTCGCCAGTAGCTCTTTGTTTAGGATCTTAGTATTGCACTTCTTTATTGAAGTAGCTTTTACGTTGACATAGAACTTCTCCACTTTGATATCAATTTCGTAATACAAAACACACAAGAGAAAATTTATTACTCTTGTGTGTTTGTTTTATAAAATAAATATATTACTTTTGTGAATGAACATTCATTCACTGAAAATATAATATGAAAATGAAAGGGGAGGGTGAACCTTTAACAAAGATAGAGCTTATTAAAAATGCTGCCGTTGAGATAATGAGTCGTAAAGGTGTAGCAGCGACCTCTGTTTCTCAAATTGCGAAACAAGCTGGTGTCAGTGATGGTTATCTATATCGGTATTATGCCTGTAAAGAAGATTTAGTAGACTCTCTATTAAACGATATGATCTCTAATGTTCATATCTATTTATCAGATCTTATAGATACAAGTAAAAATTTAGAGGAGATGGTAACAAGTTTTAATAGCTATATTTACTATAAATCGACAAGCGAACCACACACTTTAAAGTTCTTGATAATGTTACAAAATGACTTTTCTTATCAGATACCTAAAAGTATGCTTGACGAAGTAGAACAAATATGCATAAAAGTTGTTAAGGGAAAACACTTGAAGGTAAACCCTAATTTAACTCTTGAAAGTATATATGTCGCTTTAGTGGGTTTGCCGTTTCAATATCACTCTATATATCACAAAAATATGTTCGATTCTAAAGAGTTATTTAGCAATAAGGAAGAGTTCATAAAACAAATTTCACATCAAACATTAAAACTACTACAATAATTAAAGTATGAAATTATCACAATCAATTTTAGGTCTATTTCTACTTTTGCCTATTCCTTTAGAAGCGCAAGTTCAACATACCCTTACCTTAGAGCAGGCTATGGAACAGACGTTAGGCGAGAATAAACAGATAGATATAGACCACTTTGCCGAGCAGTCGATGCTTTATAAACGCAAGGCGATGAAAGGGTTACACTCTCCTCAATTTGGACTTGTTGCGGCATATTCACACCTAAGTGATGATATTAAGTTAGATGTAAACGGTCTAAAACCTACCGTAGGAGGGCTTTTGGCTAATTTTCCAGCTACCATAATCCCGCCCGAAGTAGCAAAATCGATTATGGGCAAAGATTGGGCATATAAGATCCAAGACAAAGATTTTTTAACTATTGGGGCGACTGTCTCGATGCCTATTTTTATGGGAGGCAAGATAAACGCTGCCAACCGTGCTGCACAGGCGGAGTTAGATATTGCTAAAGAAGAGGGTAATCAAAATAAAGCGGCCTTAAGGAGCGAATTAATAGAACGTTATTATGGGCTTTCTCTTGCTATGCAAGCCCTTGAGGTTCGCACAGAAGTTTTAGAAGGCATGGAAAAACACCTTGCTGACGCTTTGAAGCTTGAGAAAAATGGTATAGTGCCAAAAGTAGATTGCCTGTATGCTCAAATGAAAGTGGCAGAAGCTGCTGCTGAAGTGCAAAAGGCAAAATCGGCTCTTAAAACTATAACAACGGCTTTAAAAAACACACTCAACCAACCTAATTATGAAGGAGACATATTTCCTATGTCTTCTATGTTTGTATTAAAAAATATTGAAGATTTAAATTACTTCAAAGATCTTGCTTTAAAAAACAATTCTATTCTCAAACAGATAGATCTTAAAACACAACTTGCTAAAGAAGCTTTAAAAGTCGAAAGGTCTGCTTTCATGCCAGAGATAGCCGCAATGGGTGGGGTAGCCCTTTACAACTATCAAGTCACAACTTTTGCCCCAAAATGGATGGTTGGTGCAGGATTAAAATTTAATATTTTTGATGGTTTGCATCGTGAAAACTCTGTTCGTTCAGCAAAAAGCAAAGTCAACCAAGTAAAGGCGATAGGTGAGAATGCGGAGAGTGATATAGAGATGCTTATCGAAAAGTTGTATAACGAATTGTTGTCTACAAAAGACGTATATGACACTTTTGCCTCAAGGATAGATTTTGCCAAAGAATATTTGCGTCTTAAAGAGATAGCCTTCAGTAATGGGATGGCTCCCTCGCAAGATGTTACAGATGCAAGGTTGTTGTTGTCTAAAAATAGAATAGAGGCTCTACAATCGGCTTTTGACTATGATATTGCTCTTTCTAAATTATTAGAAAATTGCGGAATAAGTGAAGAGTTTATGCAATATAAAAATTCAATTAATTATATACCTGTATATTACACACATGAAAAATAAAAATCGCTTTCTACTAATGCTTATTGCTATTATAGTAATCTCAATAGGCACCCTTATGGCTTGGTACATAAATAAACCTCAAAGACCTATGCTTCAAGGTGAGGCTGTTGCCCAAAGCTATAAAGTATCTTCAAAACTTGTAGGACGTGTAGACTCACTGCCTCTTAAAAAGGGAGATGTGATAAAAAAAGGAGATTTCGTATTTTCACTAACCGTACCTGAAGTAGAAGCAAAACTAACACAGGCAAAAGCCCTATTATCAGCAGCTTCGGCAAAAGATGCTATGGCAATAACAGGTGCTCGTCCTCAAGAGGTGAAGGCTGTATATAACGTATGGCAAAAATCGGTTGCCGGGCTTACCTTTGCCAAACAGACATATACACGTATAAAAGCACTGTATGAAGAGGGTGTTGTTCCTGCTCAGAAATATGATGAAGTAGCGGCATCACTGAAGGCCTCTGAAACGACAGAACTCGCTGCCAGAGCTCAATATGAAATGGTGAAAAGCGGAGCTCGTTATGAAGATAAAGTAGCTGCTAAAGCCCTTGTGGAACAGGCTTTTGGAGGTGTACAAGAGGTTGAAGCTTATCTTAAAGATGCTATTCAATATTCTCCAATCGACGGAGAAGTATCTTCTATAATTTCCGAAAAAGGAGAACTTGTAAATGCAGGGTTCCCTATCGTTATGGTTTTAGACCTCAATGATATATGGTTTTCTTTTAATATAAAAGAAACTTTGATGCCCGACTTTAAAATGGGAGATACTTATGATATATACGTTCCTGCGATAGATAAAACAGTGAAATGTAAAATTAGTTATATAGCTCCAGAAGCTCAATATGCAACATGGGCAGCAACACGTGCCACCGGCGATTTCGATATACGTACATTCAACATAGAGATGCGCCCAACAACTAAAAATGCAGGGTTACGTCCCGGCATGAGCGGATTAATAAAGGAAAAATAAGAATGATAAAAAGAGGTTTCAAATTTGCATTTTTGCGAGAGCTATATCGAATGGGTCGTTTTAGGACTTTTACATTCTCAATTGTTGTAATTCCTATATTGAGCTTTGTACTCCTTGCTGCTTTATTCTCTCGTGGAGTGCCAACTGGAATACCGATAGCTGTTTTAGATGAAGATAACACCTCTATGTCTCGATTGGCAACAGAGATGGTCTCAGCGTCTCGTTTTTCAAAAGTAGATTATGACATAACCTCACTAACAGAGGGGCGTAATTTGATGAACCAAGGTAAGATACAAGCAATTTTAGTATTACCACGTGACATGGAAAGAGATATTATGCGTGGTGAAAAGGTAGATGCCTCACTCTTTGTTAATGGGGTAAATCTACTTATGAGCTCTTTGGTTCAGAAAGATGTTATATATACCATGCAAACCTTTTCTACAGGGATCGAAATTCAGAAGTTAGAGACAAAAGGAATACCTGCCTCAGAGGCTTATGAGTTAGCTCTTCCTATAAACTACGATAAACATATCCTTTTTGACCCTTACATAAACTATGCGTATTACCTATTACCAGGTTTTATGCCCATGATGTTATTGATATTCACTATCTTATCTACCATATTTGCAAT
>JAVVUK010000089.1:0-6107 GCA_036653215.1 Rikenellaceae bacterium | reverse complement strand
ATCACCTTCAGATATAACCGCTTCTTTTTTACCATCTGGTGAAACAACAGCATCCGGTCTGTCTTCATTAGGGAAACTCCATGTGTCTTCTTCCCACTCTTCATCATCTGGAAGAGCCTCTGTTGGAGTAAGTTTATATTTTTTAAGATCACTCTTAAACCAACTATCACCTGTCTTAAAAGTCATCTCTGTCTTTGTATCATTAAAAGACAATCTTTCAATAGGTAACTTTTTAGCATCTACCTTTTCGCCTGTCTCTTTCGCTATTGCAGAGGCAAGTAGTTCTCTATTAAAAGCCACGCTCTTTGTTTGTTTGGCAGCATCTACCATAAAATATTCCGTTCCGTTTTGTGTATATACAGAATACCAAAAATAAGGAGTCTTGCCGATCCATGACGGTCTAACTCTACTTCCATAAAATTCTTTTGAATACCTATCGTAATAGTTATCCGCCTTTTGATACAACTCTTTCATGTTTTCTTGCGCATAAGAAGCAAAAGAAAAAAGAGAGATGATTGTAAGTAAAACAATTTTCTTCATAATATTAACTATTTTTTTGTATTATTTCTAATTATAAATTACAACAATTGCAAAGGTATCTATTTTTTTATTTTGGCAGCAATGTATTCAAAAAAATATTATCTTTGCATTCGTATTTGGTTCTTAAAAAGATCAAAAAGGGAATTCGGTGTAAATCCGAGACTATCCCCGTAGCTGTAAGTCTCATTTTTTCGTATCTACACTCTTTGCCACTGACTTTTTAGTTGGGAAGGCGTAGAAATTCGAGAGACAAGTCAGAAAACCTGCCTTATACATTTTATTTTTGTTGCTTTCGGGTCGAAAGGCGACTGAAAAGTATTTTATACGTATATCTAAACGTGTTTAATTCTCTTTAGTCAGAGCCTCTTTTGCCCAATTTTAAAAACATATAACAATGGGTAGTGCTGAAATTTTTATAGTAAAAAGAGACGGGAAGAAAGAGTCTTTCTCAATCGACAAAATCAAAAATGCAATTCGTAAAGCGTTTCTTGCTGTTGGTAGTTTTGCCTCAGACGACGACTTAACAACAATTCTTAGTCGTGTATCTCTCGCTGAGGGAATGAGCGTCGAAGATATTCAAAATCAAGTTGAGCTTTCTTTGATGGCAGAGCGTTATTTCGCCGTTGCCAAATCATATATGCTATATCGTAAAAGCCACTCTGAAGATCGTGAGACAAGAGACCACCTGCAATTTTTAATCAATTATTGCAAAGCAGAAAATGCCGCTACAGGTAGCAAATATGACGCTAATGCAAATGTAGATAAGAAGAATATAGCTACCTTAATAGGTGAACTTCCTAAACAAAGTTTCATACGTCTCAACCGTCGACTTCTTACCGACAGACTAAAAGAGATGTATGGCAAAGAACTATCTGACAAATACTTAAGACTTCTAAACAACCACTACATATATAAAAATGACGAGACAAGCCTTGCTAACTATTGCGCCAGCATAACCATGTATCCTTGGCTTTTAGGTGGCACTACATCTGTTGGTGGCAATTCTAAAACACCAACCAACCTAAAATCGTTCTGCGGTGGTTTTGTAAATATGGTTTTCATAGTGTCAAGTATGTTAAGTGGGGCTTGTGCAACACCCGAATTTTTGATGTATCTAAACTATTTTATCGCTTTAGAATATGGAGAGGACTATTACACAAATTCGGACAAAATTGTAGACCTATCTAAAAAGCAACGTACCATAGACAAGATAATTACCGACTGCTTCGAACAAATTGTATATTCGATAAACCAACCAACAGGAGCACGTAATTTCCAAGCTGTATTTTGGAATATCGCCTATTACGATCGTTTCTATTTCGAGAGTCTCTTTGGAGAATTTATGTTTCCTGATGGCAGCAGACCCGATTGGAGTTCTCTCTCATGGTTACAAAAACGATTTATGAAATGGTTTAACAAAGAACGTACGAAAGCAGTTCTTACCTTCCCCGTTGAGACTATGGCTTTACTTACGGAGAACAACGATGTCAAAGATAAAGAATGGGGCGATTTTGTGTCTGAGATGTACGCTGAGGGGCACTCGTTCTTCACATATATGAGCGATAATGCCGACTCTCTAAGCAGTTGTTGCCGTTTGCGCAATGAGATCCAAGACAATGGGTTTAGCTATACATTAGGAGCAGGTGGCGTATCAACAGGGTCGAAGAGTGTGCTTACCATAAATCTAAATCGTTGTGTGCAACACGCTGTGAAGACAGGAATTTCATATTTGAAATATCTTGAAGAGATAGTCGATTTGGTACATAAGGTACAATTAGGATATAACGAAAACCTTAAAGAGCTACAATCAAAAGGGATGTTACCTCTCTTTGATGCAGGTTATATAAATATAAACCGCCAATATCTAACAATAGGTGTCAATGGGCTCGTTGAAGCTGCCGAATTTATGGGCATAGAGATAACTGACAACGCTCGATATGCCACATTTGTACAAGAGATATTAGGTCTTATAGAAAGGTATAACAAGAAATATAGGAGCAAAGAGGCTATGTTTAACTGCGAGATGATACCTGCCGAAAATGTAGGCGTTAAACACGCTAAGTGGGATCGTGAAGCGGGATATACAGTGCCTCGTGATTGCTATAACAGCTATTTCTATATCGTTGAAGATCCGTCTTTAAACATAATAGATAAATTCCGTATGCACGGCAAAAAATATATAGAACACCTAACCGGAGGCTCGGCACTACATATAAACTTAGAAGAACACCTCAGCAAAATACAATATAGACAACTATTACGTGTAGCGGCGGAAGAGGGTTGTAACTACTTCACCTTTAACATTCCAAATACTATATGCAACGATTGTGGACACATAGACAAGCGTTATTTAAAGATATGTCCAAAATGTCAAAGTTCAAACATAGACTACCTTACTCGTATAATAGGATATATGAAACGTGTGAGCAACTTCTCAACAGCACGACAAAAAGAGGCTGCAAATAGGTATTACGAAGATGCAAGTAAGGAGGTTTCTCAACATGAGGCTTAAGTATGTAAATTACGATATCGTATTTCAAGAAATACCCGATGAGGTGACCCTTGCAATTAACCTTTCAAACTGTCCAAACAGATGTCACGGATGTCATAGTCCTTACCTACAACAAGATATTGGAGAACCTCTTTCAGAAGAGGTTCTCTCGAAGTTAATTGATAAATATGGCTCTGCCATTACGTGTATGTGTTTTATGGGAGGCGATGCTGCCCCAGAAGAAGTAATCAGACTTTTACAATATGTAAAAGAGACTTGGAGCTATAAAACAGCTTGGTATTCAGGATGCAACGTCCTTCCGAGCGATTTACAAGGATTAGACTACATCAAAATAGGCGAATACAAAGAGGAATTAGGCGGTTTATCTAAAATAACAACCAACCAAAGACTATATAAAATCACCAATACATTAGAAGACATAACCTTTCGATTTAGAAAATGTTTTTAATCTATTATAATAGTTTACATCTCTTTTCTCGGTAAATTTTGTCTCTTTACGACATCTTTTCATAAATAGCCATTTATTTAGCCTCTAAACATTCTTATTATTTACAAAAGACGCTAAAAATATATTTTTGGATATGAAGTAATAATATCCTATTTTTGTGGATTGTAAAAACTGTTATGAGGTTAAAAACATCCGATAAATTCATTCTTAGATCGTACTTAGGTCCGATGTTCGCCACATTTTTCATTGTGACTTTCATCTTGCTAATGAACGTCTTATGGAGGTATATCGACGAACTTGTAGGAAAGGGGCTTCCCTTTTCAGCAATTGTGGAGATGCTTTTCTTCACCACATCCACCATGTTACCGATGGGACTTCCGCTCTGTACTCTTCTTGCGGCGATCATGACTATGGGTTCTTTAGGTGAAAACAACGAACTTTTAGCACTCAAAGCAGCTGGGGTATCACTACCACGTATCATGACCCCTATAATTATTGTTGCTGCCTTAGTGTCTGTCGGTAGTTTCTTTATCATCAATAACTATGTCCCATATTCCGCAAGGAAGATGAGTTCTCTGCTCCACGACATACGTCAACAACGTCAAGAAATATCTTTTCAAGACGGCGTTTTCTTTAATGGCATACCAGACATCAGTATTCGAGTAGATAAACAAGAGCCTAATACAAAAAAGCTATTAGGGATCTTGATATACGACACTCGTGACACAAAAACATCAAAAACCATCGTTGCAGACTCCGGGTATATAGACCTTGTAGACGACAATCAATATATGAACATCAAACTCTTCAATGGTCAAAACTATGAAGACAATCGCAGTTACAGTTGGTATACAGAGCCCGATTTGACCCACCATAAGTTTGATATTCAAGAACTATCTATTGCGCTTGAGGGTTTTAACTTCGAGAGGTCTGACAAAAACAACGTCTTCTCTTCTTCAAGTGAAACTATGAATATGGTAGAGTTACAAAAAAACATAGATACTCTATCATGGAAAGCAGAAGCCTCTATCAAAACCTTTAAAGGCGACTTCTTTAAGAAAAATTTATTTGCAAGCGACACCAACGCTGTGTTTCATCGTGACAGCGTAGCAAGCATAAAAAGACATAAATTTATGCTTACCTCCGACATGATAGACACCTTATCTGTGGAAAATAAAGCACGCTTATATGACGATGTATCTACAAAACTCGCTAATATGAAGTTTTTCGTCAAGACAGGGCACTCCTCTATTGCCGAAGATAGCATTCCTCTTTACCGTTCAAATGCCGATTGGCATAAAAAAATATCACTTCCCGTCTCCGTATTTATATTCTTCCTCATTGGTGCGCCTTTGGGAGCTATCATCAGACGTGGAGGATTGGGACTTCCGATTGTAATTGCTGTTTTATTCTTCATCTTCTACTATATAATCTTTATCACAGGGGATAAAATGGTGAAAGATGGCTCGTGGACTCCTTTTTTCGGGATGTGGCTGTCCTCCATTATACTCTTTCCGATATCTATATTTTTGACATATAAAGCAACCACAGACTCTCAATTATTAAACATTGAACTATATTATAACTTCTTTAGAAAAATAAAAGCGTATATTTACCGAATAACGCCCGACAAATTTAAAAATAGAGTTCCAAAAAAGAAAAAGACATGGAAAACAAAAATAAAAAAAGCACCGTTCTCAACACTATTGAAGAGGCATTAATAGATATTAAAGCTGGGAAAGTAGTTATCGTCGTTGACGATGAAGACCGAGAAAACGAAGGAGACTTCGTCGCCGCAGCCGAACATATAACAGCAGAAACTGTTAACTTCATGGCTCGCCATGGACGTGGACTTATCTGTGCGCCACTTCCTAAGGAACGATGCGAAGAACTTAAGTTGGACATGATGGTCGGAGAAAACACCTCTCTCCACTCTACCCCATTTACCGTCTCTGTCGACCTTTTAGATCACGGTTGCACAACAGGCATCTCAGCAGCAGACCGTGCTGCAACGCTAAGATCGTTGATGGACAAAAACACCACTCCGGCGGAACTTGGTCGTCCGGGACATATCTTTCCTCTTCGTGCTCAAACAAAAGGCGTTTTACGTCGTCCGGGACATACTGAGGCTGTGGTAGACCTTACACGTCTTGCTGGATTAGAGCCTGGTGGTGCGTTAGTTGAGATAATGAATGAAGACGGGACAATGGCTCGCCTACCACAACTCTTAGAAGTAGCAAAAACATTTAACTTAAAGATCGTATCTATTGCCGATCTTATCCGTTATAGATTAAAAAGAGAAACCATAATAAAACAAGGAGTTACAGCATTATTACCTACCGCATATGGCGATTTTAAGATTATCCCTTTTATACAAGAGAGCAACGACATTGAGCATATTGCTTTGGTGAAAGGCTCTTGGAAAGACGATGAATCGATATTAGTACGTATGCACTCTTCTTGTATGACAGGCGATATTTTCGGATCATGTCGTTGCGACTGTGGAGCACAACTTCATGAGTCTATGAGACTTATCGAAAAAGAAGGTAAGGGTGTGATAGTATATCTTCAACAAGAAGGACGTGGCATAGGTATATTCAACAAGAT
>JAVVUK010000088.1:0-6265 GCA_036653215.1 Rikenellaceae bacterium | reverse complement strand
CAAATTTGCAAAAAGAGCTGATAGTTCATCTATCGGGAGATCGACAAAATCAGTTATACAATAGCCTCCAACACGCACATAGGAGGCTTCTTTACGAAGACGACCACCGCCACACTCATCACAGATACATTTACCTATGAAACGAGCTTTGATAAACCTATTTTGTATTTTATATTTATCTTTTTCTAACGTCTCAAAGAAAGCGTCTATACCTTTAAAATATTTACACCCTTTCCAAAGAGTCTTTTTCTCACTCTCCGACAATTTCTCATAAGCCCTATGTATTGGGAATGAGGATTTTTCGACACTATCTATAATTTGATTTTTCCACTTCGAAAACGACTCACCACGCCAACAAGCAACAGCATTGTCGTAAAGAGATTTTGAAGGATCGGGGATAACAAGCTCTGGATCGACCCCCACAACCTTACCAAAACCATTACACTTAGGACACGCCCCAAGAGGATTGTTAAAGCTGAATAGATGCTCTGAAGGCTCTTCAAAAGTCATTCCGTCTGCTTCATAGCGAGTAGAGAAACTATGAGCTTCCCATTTGCCATTGTTGTCTATATATAAGGTCATCTTGCCATCTCCTAAACTGAAAGCCTGTGAGATGGAGTCTGTTAATTGAGTCTTAAGATCTTCATCATCAGATATTTTCACACGATCGACAAGTATTGCAATATCGTCTTTAGAATAACTATCTATCTTGGGCATCACATCTTCCATAAACGCCACTTCCGAATTTATAAATAGGCGTTGATAACCTTCTGAGGTAAGTTCCATCATTACCTCTATGAGAGAATTTGCTGTATCTGCAATAGGAGCTGTGACAGCGACCCTTATTCCTTTTTCTAAAGATAAAGCATAATTTAGGACATCGTCTGAGGTATGGTGTAACACTTTATCACCGGAGATAGGAGAAAACGTCTCTCCAGCACGAGCAAAAAGAAGTTTTAGATAGTCGTATATTTCTGTTGTTGTTCCAATGGTAGAACGTGGATTAGTGCTACTTACACGTTGTTCAATTGCTATGGCGGGCGATATGCCTATTATGTTGTCGACATCGGGCTTACTCATACGTCCTAAAAACTGGCGTGCATAAGCAGAAAGGCTCTCTACATATCGACGTTGTCCCTCCGCAAAAAGAGTATCAAAGGCGAGAGACGACTTTCCACTACCGGAAACACCTGTAATCACTATTAGTTTGCCAACAGGAATATCTAAAGAAATGTTTTTCAGGTTGTTAACCCTTGCACCTTTTATCTGTATAAACCTATCACCATTGTCCTTTTTCATATTACATATCAAGAGATAAATCTAACAGTGCAATAGCGGTCACCGCCTCCACAACAATAGGGACACGCAAAGCTATACAAGTATCATGACGACCATTTACAACAAGTTCTTCTACTTTGTTGTGTTCTATGTTATATGTCATTTGCGGTTTTGAGATGCTCGAAGTGGGCTTCACGGCAACTCTAAAAACAACATCGTTGCCATTTGTTATACCACCGTTTATACCACCACTATTGTTAGTTTCTGTTGTGCCTTTAGCGTTTATGATGTTGTCGTTATGGTGACTTCCAACACTCGCCGAAGCAGCAAATCCCTCTCCAAATTCAATTCCTCGTATTGCAGGAATTGAGAAAACAAGATGACTAATTACACTTTCCACAGAGTTGAAAAAAGGCTCGCCCCAACCTATTGGGATCCCTTTTGCACGACATTCCACTACCCCACCTAAAGAGTCATGATTGGCAATAGCATCTTTTAACGCTGCTTCTATTTTATCTCTATCGAGAAGTGTAGCAGCAATAGAAACGCCCTCTTTTGAAAGTATCTTTTTGGCTATTACACCTGCGGCAACAAGACATAATGTTATACGACCAGAAAAATGACCTCCGCCACGATAATCAGAAAAACCCTTATATTTATGTTGAGCCACAAAGTCAGCATGACCCGGACGTGGATGTGTAACAAGATTTGAGTAATCGGTACTTCTTGTATTGTCGTTGGTAAAAAGTATTGCTATTGGAGCTCCGGTGGTAAAGCCATTAAAGACACCACTAACTATGCGTGGGGTATCTGACTCTTTACGTGGCGTGGTGCCCAAAGCGCCACTACGACGAGCATCTAAATCGGCAGTAAAGTCATCCTCCGAGAGGGAAAGTCCAACAGGCACTCCATCGACAACAACTCCTATCTCAATACCATGCGACTCACCAAACAAGGCGATCTTAAAATTTCTACCAAAACTATTCATTCTTTATTTTTAACTTATTTACATACATCCCTTTGCTCTTTTTGCCATTGAAGAGGCAAATACAAAGTCGTTAAGTTCTTGGTTTTCAGACTCCAAAATATTCTCATTAGAGCCTTCCCACCATATCTTTCCATTATTTATAAATACTATGTTTTCGCCTATCTCCATAACAGAGTTCATGTCGTGGGTGTTGATGACCGTTGTTATATTATATTCTTTTGTGATTTCCATAATTAGGTTATCTATAACGATAGCCGTTTTAGGGTCAAGTCCAGAGTTTGGCTCGTCACAAAACAGATATTTTGGGTTCATAACGATGCCACGAGCAATAGAGACACGTTTTACCATACCACCACTAATTTCTGAAGGGTATAGGTTATCGGCACTATCGCTAATTTCGACACGACGAAGACATTTGCGTGCTATATCTATTTTTTCAGCTTCTCCCTTATCGGTAAATACGTCTAACGGAAATTTGACATTATTTAAGACAGTCATAGAGTCAAAAAGAGCCCCTCCTTGAAAGAGCATACCTGTATGTTGTTGTATAACACGGCGTTCCTTAAAATCCATGTCAGAATAACACTTATCGTCATAATAGATCTTACCACTATCTATTGTATGAAGACCAACTAATGACTTTAGAAGAACAGTCTTTCCCGAACCGCTCTGACCTATAATAAGGTTTACCTTACCTGTTTCAAAAGTAACGTTAATATCATCTAATACTTTTCGATTATCCTCAAAAGTTTTATTTAATCCTACTGTCTTAATCATAATTAGAAGAATAATTTTGTAATGATAAGGTTAAAAATAAGTATGTTGATTATACTCGACACAACGGCTTTTGTACTTGCACGACCGACTTCAAGAGTGTTATTTTTGCTGTAATAGCCGTAAAATGCCGATACGGTAGTTATGATATATGCAAAAACAGTCATTTTGATTACTCCGTAAAGAACACGAGATGGCGCAAAAGAGGTTAACGCTCCGTCTATATAGTCGGAAGGAGTTATAACATCGACAGTAAATATAGCGAGGTAACCACCAATCGTACCGATATACATACTTAAAAGGGTCAAAAAAGGGAAGAAGAACATAGCACCCAACGCCTTAGGAAGGATAAGATGAGATGCAGAGTTGACCCCCATAACCTCAAGGGCATCTATCTGTTCTGTTATACGCATTGTTCCTATCTCGGAGGCTATGTTTGACCCAACCTTACCTGCCAAAATAAGAGCAGTAACAGTAGAGCTAAACTCAAGCATTATGGACTCTCGTGTCGCATACCCAATAAGATATGTAGGAAGCATCGGGTTTTCAAGGTTTATAGCCATCTGAAGAGCTATAACAGCACCCATAAACACAGATATTATTATAACGATAGGTATAGAATCTATGCCTAATTTATATATTTCATTTATAACTTCTTGACGAAGTATTTTACGTTTTATGGGTCTTTTGAAAACCTTACCCATAAGAATAAAATATTTACCTATAAGTTCTATTATTCTCATCTATGAATATTTTCTTTTACGGACATTAATTTTACAAAGATATTCTTTTTCGAGAAATTAATCAAATATATTATCCTTATAAAAAAATATCAATTATCTTTGATGTATGAAACAGATTGAAGATAATATCACCATATACCCTAAAAATAACATATTTGGTGAGGTCACTGCTCCAGCATCAAAAAGCTATGCCCAACGAGCTATTGCCATTGCGGCACTTGCAGAAGGTATATCACAAATAACGAACCTAACTCTATGCAACGACACTATATCAGCGTTAAATGTTATAGAGACTATGGGTGCTAAGGTTACCTTAAAAGACGACATATACGAAATAGAAGGAGGCATATCCCCAAAAGAAGACATGACGCTAAACATCGGCGAAGCAGGACTTTCGGCTCGTCTATTTACCCCAATAGCCTCTCTTTTTGAATGTGAGACAACAATTACAGGCAACGGATCGATACTATCTCGCCCTTTAGGCAAAGTGGAAGAGCCTTTACATCAATTAGGTGCAGAGGCACACAGCAACAACGGTATGCTTCCTATAAAAATAAAAGGTCCCATTGGTGGAGGTAAAACGCTGATAGACGGATCTTTAGGATCTCAATTTTTAACAGGATTACTCATTTCCATGCCTCTGGCTAAAGGGGATACCACCATAGAAGTTGAAGAATTAAGAAGCATCCCATATATAGATATGACAATAGAAACAATGCGTCACTTTGGTGTAGAAATTGATAACGAGAACTATAAGAAATTCGAGATTAAAGGTAGACAAACATATTCCCCTGCCAAATACAACATCGAGGGTGATTGGAGCGGTGCTTCATGCCTTCTTGTTGCAGGAGCTATTGCAGGAGACACAAAAAAGGGAGTTCGCATAAACAACCTCAACATAAACTCTCTACAAGCAGACTTAGAGATATTTAAAGCTTTAAAATACGCTGGAGTACGAGTAGAATTCGACGAGAACAGCCTTACCACATTCTGCTCCGAGACTCACGGCTTTACCTTTGATGCAACACACTGCCCCGATCTTTTTCCTGCTTTAGTAGCATTAGCTGCCACAGCACAAGGAGAAAGCGTAATCATAGGTACAAATAGGCTTATCCATAAAGAGAGTAACAGAGCTATTGTCCTTTGTGAAGTATATAAAAAAATGGGCATAGAGATAGACATATCTCAAGACGACATAATGAAAATTAAAGGTGGCGCAATAAAAGGCGGCATGATGATAGATAGCCACAACGACCATCGCATTGCAATGAGCATAGCTGCGGCAGCATTAAAAGCTGACGCTCCAATAACAATAACATCGTCAAAAGCTGTTGAGAAATCATACGGTGATTTTTTTGACGACATGAGAAAATTAAAAAATGAGTAGACAATTAGTTATTATACCGACCTACAACGAAAAAGAGAATGTTGAAAATGTGATAGGGGTAACCTTGTCTTTACAATCGGAGTTCGACATCCTTATTGTAGACGATGGCTCTCCTGACGGAACAGCGGACATTGTAAAAAAGATAATAGAGACCCAAAGCAGGGTTAACATTCTTGAAAGACAAGGGAAACTTGGTCTTGGTACAGCCTACCTTACAGGTTTCAAATGGGCTCTAAAGAATAAATACGACTATATCTTTGAGATGGATGCCGACCTATCACACAACCCACACGATCTTGAAAAGCTACTTGATGCTTTAAAAGATGGGAATGATGTTGCCATAGGCTCTCGTTACATAACAGGTGTCAATGTAGTCAACTGGCCTATGGGACGTGTGTTACTTTCATATTGTGCTTCTATGTATGTGCGTAAAGTCACAGGTATGGATGTACGTGATGCCACAGCAGGCTTTGTAGGGTATAGCCGTTCCTTCCTTTATTCACTTGACATGAAAAGGATCGAGATGGTCGGTTATGGCTTTCAGATAGAGATGAAATATACAGCATGGAGACTTGGCTTTAAGATAAAAGAAGTACCTATAATATTTACAGACCGCACATTGGGAACATCAAAAATGAGTGGTGGTATATTTGGAGAGGCATTTTGGAAAGTTCTTATGCTACGTTTCCGCACTATAAAAAGAAGAAAATGAGTAAGACATTAATACATAATGGGACAATAGTTAATCGTGGCGAACAATTTCACGGTTATGTTGTCATTATTGGCGATGTGATAGAAAGTGTTGGACATGGCAAGTATCCACACCACACATCATCATTCACAGATGTCATAGACGCAAAAGGGTCGATCGTTATACCAGGCGTGATAGACGATCAGGTGCATTTTCGTGACTACACGATGGCATACAAAGCAGATTTTAGGAGCGAGTCTATCGCTGGGGTCTCAGGAGGGGTTACTTCTTTCATGGAGATGCCAAACAGCAACCCTCCGACAATAACCTTTGAGGCTCTTGACGACAAATTTAGAAAAGCGAGTGAGGTATCTCCGGCAAATTACTCTTTCTATTTTGGGGCT
>JAVVUK010000087.1:0-6597 GCA_036653215.1 Rikenellaceae bacterium | reverse complement strand
GTGGATGAGAGATGCCATATGTGTAAGTTCAATTATTGAAGCTGCTGTATATGTCTTTTTGTCAATGACAGAATACATTCCGCATGATAACATAACCAAGATAGGTCTTATCTGCTTACCCTTCATCTTTGTTATATGACCAACGGCCTCTTGGATAAAAGGGCTATCGCTTTTTAGTATATCTTTGTAATATTCGTTAAACTCAATGATGTTGTCTTCAATGAATTTAGTTATATGTAACATATAATTAAGTATATTCGCATTATGAACACCTACCTGTGGTGCTCTTTCGTTCCCAAAAATACTACAATTTATTATTATTTCCCATAGAGACTCGAAATTATTTGATAATAAATCCAAAAAGAGTATCTTTGTGAGCTATAAGAACAGTTATTGCCAAAAAGATGTTTATGATAAAGCCGATTAATTATAAGGGAGTTATCCCTCACATAACAGCGATTGCATTTTTTGCTTTGGTGTCTATGTTTTTCTTTTTGCCTCAATATGAGGGGCGAGATGTAAAACAGTTTGATACCGTTCAGGCTAATGGCATGAAAGCCTCCATATATCAACATATCGAGAAATATGGCGAACATCCACAATGGTTGGCTAATATGTTTAGCGGAATGCCGGCTTATGCTGTTCACATGGATTATAAAGGTCTGATAATCCCGAAAATTGCAGACAACCTCTTCTTCTTAGGTCGCCCAGCGGCATACTACTTTGTTCTGATGCTCGGCTTTTACTTTATGTTGCTTTGCTTTAGGGTAAATCCGTGGTTGTCTATGGTGGGCGGATTGGCTTATGGCTTATCCTCCTATTTTCTTATCATATACGGTGCTGGTCACATAATGAAAATCGTAGCTCTTTGTTATATAGCTCCGATGATAGGTGCGTTATTCTTAGCGTATAGTCGTAAATTATGGCTTGGAGCCTCTTTGTTTGCCATTTTTGCCACGTTGGAAATAGCGGCTGTACATCCCCAAATATTCTACTATTTCATTTTAACAATGATCATCATGGTTGTTGTATTTGCTATTGAGGCGGTTAGAGAAAAGAGAATAGTTTCGTTTTTTAAAAAGTCGCTTGTGCTGCTTGTCTTTAGTTTAATGGCGATAGGGGCTAATTCATATTACCTATATTATACTTCAGAATACACAAAAGAGTCGACACGTGGAGATGTTATATTAACTTCGTCGTCATCTCCGCAAAATGGGCTCGACAAAGATTATATCACGGCATGGAGCTATGGTAAAATGGAGAGTTTCAATATGATGATCCCAAACCTTAATGGGGGAACATCGGAAGGAGGACTTCCGAAAGACGGAGAGGTAGATAAATTATTAAAAGAACGTTATAACCTCTCGGACAATGAACGAGAAGCTATGGTGGCACAAATACCTGCCTATTTTGGTCCTCAGCCTATGACCTCAGGTCCTGTATATATAGGTGCTGTGATAATATTTATATTTTTATTTTCACTGTTTATCATAAAAGGGGTAAACCTAATTTGGATAGTCTCGGCTACCTTGTTGTCTCTCTTCCTTGCATGGGGACACAACATGATGTGGCTTACAGACCTATTTATAGACTACTTCCCTCTGTATAACAAGTTTAGAACGGTGTCGATGATACTTGTTGTTGTGGAGCTCACTGTGCCTCTGCTTGCTATGTTAGGACTCAACAAAGTCCTCAACGGAGAGGTCGACGCTCTTCATTTTAAAAAGGCGTTTCGCAATAGTGTCATTATCGCTCTTTCAATAACGTTGTTTTTTGCCTTCTTTGGAGGTGCTATATTCTCGTTTGTGTCAGACTATGACAGTTCTTTCGGCTTGCCAGACGATGTGCTTGTTGCTATGAGCCAAGATAGGGCAGCTATGTTACGTAGCGATGCTGTTCGTTCTTTGATCTTTGTTGTCCTTACCGCTGGGACGGTTCTTTTGTTTTACAAAAAGCGCATATCGAAAGTTTTATTTATAGTCGTTCTTTCGGGATTAGTGCTTGCCGATATGTTACCTGTCGATTTTAGATACCTAAGCCATTCTAAGTTTGTCCCTATTGAAAGTGCAAATGCAATACCTATGCGAGAGGTGGATAAAATTATAAAGCAAGATACATCTCTAAATTATAGGGTTGCTGATTTCTCTGTAAGCACCTTTAGTGATGCTCGTGCTTCTGTATATCACCGTTCTGTGGGTGGCTATTTCGCTGCTAAGCCTCGTCGTTATCAAGACCTTATAGATAGACATCTCTCAAAGATGAACGATAGAGTCTATAATATGCTAAACACAAAATATTTCATCATCTCAAATGGAGCTGGTGGTGAGTTGGTGCAGCCAAATGCTGATGCCCTTGGTAATGCGTGGTTCGTGGAGAGCGTTGAGGTTGTAAATAACCCTAATGCTGAGATAGATATGCTCAACGAGATAGACCCTTATGATACAGCAATAGTAGATAAGTCGTTTGAAAAGATGTTGCCGTCGCTCTTCTATCCTCGTGATAGCATGGCTACAATAGAGTTAACATCATATAAAGATAACAGAATGGTTTACCATAGTACAACTACTGCTCCACAGCTTGCTGTGTTCTCGGAAATGTGGTTTCCTAATGGATGGAATGCCTTTATAGATGGTGAAAAAGTGGATTACTTGCGTGCTAACTACGTGCTTGAGGCTTTGGTCGTTCCTGCTGGTAATCACGAAATCGTATTTGAGTTTGCTCCTCCTCATTACAAAACGTTAGAAACAATAACCTATATCTCTTCTATACTAATCCTCCTATCTTTAGTGCTTTCTCTATTTGGTGGCTTATATAAAAGAAAATCGTAAAACTATGTCAATAAAAACAAAAACACGTAAAGCCTATACCTTATCTACTGTAAGTGTCACCTTAGTGCTTTTCATTATCGGGGTTGCTGCTTCCCTGTTATATGCTGCAACGTTAGTCACAGATAGTATGCTTAGTAACATGAAAGTCAGTGTTATGCTTCAAGATAATCCGAGCAATGAGGCTCTTGGAGATTTGAAAAATGCCTTGACTACAAATCCAAATGTATCAAAGGTATTGTTTGTATCTAAGGCTCAAGCGGTAGAAGATTTTAATAAGTATATAGGTGAGGATTTTGTCCTTAATCTTGGGGAAAACCCTCTTCCTGCCTCTTTAGAGGTGTATATCGCTAAAAATAAAGATAATACTGAAGCGTTAAGAAGCATAAATTTCACTATAAGTCAGCATAAAAATATAGTCAGTGAGGTCGTACAACAAGGAGATGTGATGAGTCAAGCGTTAAAAAACATATCGCTCTTTAAGCTTGTCATCTTTGCGTTTCTTATAGCGTTGCTCTTTGTGTCGGTAATAACAATCAACAACACTATACGTATGGTTGTGCTCTCACGTCGTTTCTTGATGCGTACTATGCTTTTGGTCGGTGCTACACGTGGGTTTATACGTCGTCCTTTCATGCTAAATGCCTTGTGGCAGGGGCTTGCCTCAGCATTTTTGGCTATGCTCATGCTCTCTGCAATGTTCTATGGTGTGCGTACCATGATACCGGAATTACCTCTTCCTATTACAGATGCAAATTTCCTTATAGCGATGCCTACTATGCTCGTTGTGCTTGGCGTTTTGATATGCCTATTTTCAACATTATTTGCCGTAAACAGATACCTCAAATTAAATAACGACGACTTATATATATATTAATGACAAAGAAAAATTACATATTAATGGGTGTTAGCGTTTTGCTAGCGGTCATAGGGTTTGCTCTTATGAGTGGTGGGGCGAGTGCTTCGCACACCGAGTTTAATGAGGAAATGTTTAGCTTTAGGCGTATCACACTTTCTGTTATATTTATCCTTGTGGGCTTCTCTCTTATGGGATATGCTATAATGAAAAAATTCAATAACAAATAAAATGACATACATAGATTCCATAATATTGGGAGCAATACAGGGGCTGACGGAGTTCTTGCCTGTGAGTAGTAGTGGACACTTAGAAATAGCAAATGCCATACTTGGCATAAGCGAAGACGATAGTCTTCTTTTTGCTGTCGCTCTGCATGGCGGAACGGTGCTTAGTACATTGGTGGTCTTTAGAAAGCAAATACTAAAATTATTAAAAGGGCTTTTCCGTTTCGAAATGAATGACGAGACAAAGTTTGTCCTAAAAATACTTGTGTCTATGATCCCTGTGTTGATTGTGGGGTTTACTTTAAAAGATAAGGTTGAGGCGTTGTTTTCAGGTAGTCTTATGATAGTGGGCTTTATGCTCCTTCTTACAGCATTACTATTATGGTTCTCTTCGGTTTACAAGCCAAAACAGAGAGATCTTTCTTATAAAGACTCTTTTATTATAGGTCTGTCGCAAGCTGTGGCTGTGCTTCCGGGTCTTTCTCGTTCTGGGACTACAATCAGCACTGGGCTTATGTTGGGTGTTAAGCGTGAGGAGGTGGCTCCATTTTCATTCTTGATGGTTCTAATTCCTATTTTAGGAGCTAATTTCTTGGAGCTTTTAGATGGTGGCTTTAGTGATGCTACTGTGGATGCTTCTTTGATATTAGTGGGTTTCCTTACCTCTTTTATTACAGGAACTTTGGCTTGTCGCATGATGATTAAGGTTGTCGCTAAAGGAAATTTGAAGTGGTTTGCTCTCTATTGTCTCCTTGTCGGGATGGCTATTATCGTTGTAACTGCTGCTAAATGAGTGAAATAGAAATAAATCCTAATATGGATTTTGCGGCAGGACTTGTCTTGCCTATCGATAAGCCTTATGGGTGGACTTCTGCTGATGTGGTGCGTCGTTTTGTGGCTGCATTCAAATATATAGGTTATAAAAAGATAAAGGTGGGTCATGCTGGAACGTTAGATCCTTTAGCCACAGGTGTCCTTATTATATGTATAGGAAAAGCAACAAAGCAAGCCGAATCTCTTCAGGCTGAACAGAAAGAGTATATTTGTGAGGTGGAGCTTGGGGCGACAACCCCATGTTTTGATATGGAGCATGAGGTGGATTTCCGCTTTCCTTATGAGCATATAACTAAAGAAATGGTGCAAGAAACGCTCCTCTCTTTTCTTGGAGAGCAAGAACAAGTACCTCCTATATATTCGGCAAAGAGCATCAATGGTCGTCGTGCATACGAATATGCACGTGCTGGTGAGGAGGTCGAGATGCGTAAAGCCATAATCACAATATACGATATCGAACTTCTATCTTTCGATCTTCCGAAAGTTAAAATTAGACTCTCTTGTAGTAAAGGCACATATATACGCTCCTTTGCTCGTGATTTGGGTGTTTCTCTAAATAGTGGAGGTCATCTAACCTCCCTCTGTCGCACAAAAAGTGGAGCTTACTCTTTGTCAGAGTGCTTGACTGTTGATAAGGTGATGTCTTCTTTAAAGCCACTGCAAGAAACAGTCTAAAAAAAATACCAATTTTGTGAAACAATATAGCAAGCATAACGTATTATAGTTACATACACATATTAAGATGAAATTATCACAGTACAACTATAACTTTAATCCGGAGTTAATAGCTTCTCATCCTGCTAAATACAGAGATGATGCTCGTCTTCTGGTTCTTCATGCCAAGACTGGAAAAATAGAACATAAAATATTTAAGGACATCCTTGAATATTTTAATGACGGTGACTCCATGATCTTTAACGACACAAAGGTATATCCGGCACGTCTTTATGGGCGAAAAGAGAAGACAGGGGCTAATATAGAGATATTCCTACTCCGTGAGTTAAATCCAGAACTTGCAATGTGGGATGTGCTTGTAGACCCGGCGAGGAAAATACGTATAGGAAACAAATTATATTTTGGTGAAGACGACTCTCTTGTTGCAGAGGTTATTGATAACACAACATCAAGAGGACGTACCTTAAGGTTTCTATACGACTGTACGGACGAAGAGTTTAGAAAGAAACTCCATGATTTAGGTGAAATGCCTATTCCACGTTGGGTGCGTAAGACCGTAGAGCCTGAAGATGCGGAAAATTATCAAACTATATATGCCGATAAGGTAGGTGCTGTCATAGTCCCTTCGGCAGGGCTTCACTTTAGTAAACATCTCTTTAAAAGGATGGAGATACATGGTGTGCATAGCGATTTCGTTACTCTGCACGCTGGTCTTGGTAATTATCGTACTATCGATGTGGAAGATCTTACTAAACATAAGATGGATTCTGAGCAGATGATAATAACAGATGTTGCGGCTAATAATATAAATAAGGCTCGTAGTGAAGGTAAAAACGTATGTGCTGTCGGCACGACCGTAATGAGAGCTATTGAAAGTGTTGTCACCACACAAGGTGATGTCGTTCCTTTTGAGGGATGGACAAATAAGTATATAGTGCCTCCTTATGACTTTATGGTTGCCAATATGATGATTACAAACTTCCATCTCCCTAAGTCTGTACAGCTAATTATGGTCTCTGCATTTGGTGGATATGACAACGTTATGAACGCATATCAAGTTGCTGTGGATGAAAAATATCGCTTTGATGCTTACGGTGACGCAATGTTGATAATAAAATAATATTTTTAAAGTCACTCATTGATAGGTAGTTAATGTGGTGGTTAAAAAATAAATAAAAAA
>JAVVUK010000086.1:0-6615 GCA_036653215.1 Rikenellaceae bacterium | reverse complement strand
CTCTTCTGACGAGCTTGACAGAGAATATGAAGCGTCCTTAAATGTCGATTTCATGAATAGTGAATCTGCAAAAGAGATAATCTCACAAGTAGAACAAGCAAAACATGATGATGAAGCCTCTCGCAAAAGCCTATTTAATAGAGAGGCTTCGACAATTGAAAGTCAAGTCTCAGAAGCTTCAAAAAACAACATTACATATAATAATGTGATAAAAGAAATTGTAGCTATGGGAGTTCGAAAAAAGGAGAAGGAGAAAGAGAAATATCTACGTGAGAAAGAAGCTATTGAAAATAAGATCTTTAGTGCCGAGATAGCACCTACCTCTACTTCATCTTCCCCATTTTCCAATGTCAACATCGACTTTACACGAAAATCAGATATGCAATGGTGATAATAAATAACAACCAATATTTTAAAGTCTCAGAAAGCAGTAAGATGCTGCTTGAGAAATGTAAAGACGGATGGCTATCTCTATCTCCATTACGAGAAGAAAGGGCACGCAATGTGAAATTTAAAAATGGAGATCAATGGTCTGACATAGTTGAAGACCCCAACAAAAAAGGATATGCCATTCGTGAAGATGAACTCCTATCTCGTGAGGGTAAAACACCTCTAAAGCACAACTTCATACAACAATTTATTCGTAACATATCGGGACAGATGCTCTCAAGTCCCAGTCAAAGTGTCGTTTATACCAGAGATACCTCCAACAAAGAGCTTGGAGAGATGCTCACTAACGCACTTCAGGCGTGTCATCACCTAAACCAAGGGGATAGACTCAACTTGTCTGTTATGGAGGAGCTTTTGCTCTCAGGCATAGCCTGCGTGAAGGTGAGATATGAATTTTGGCATTCTAAAAATGTGAGTGATGGGGTGCTTGAAAATGTAAATATAAATCGTCTCTTCTTCAACAACGACATAGAAGATACACGTCTTTTCGACATTGAGATGATCGGAGAGGTGCACGATTTTACCATAGACGAGGTGATTAGCAACTACGCCTCTTCACCAAAACAAGAGGAGGAGCTTCGTCAGATATATAGAAATACGACCTCCTCAAACCTTTTGTCGTATAAAAAAGCACTCAAAGGAGCCTCTGTACAAAATATGGACTTCCTAAAAGCCAATGACGACACAAAATGTAGAGTCATAGAGGTGTGGGAGAGGCGAGGGCGTTGGGTGACGATAACGCATGATTATAAAAAAGGCTGTGAGTTAGTAGAAAAGAGTGATCGCATAGTCGACTTGGGTAACGGCACACATACTGAAAACCGCTATGAGCACTATTGGCAGATGACCTGTCTTGCCCCTACCGGAGAGGTCTTAGCGTCTATGGAAACGCCATATTTACATGGGGAGCATCCTTATGTGATAACTACACTTCCGCTTATTGACGGAACAGTACACAGCTTCATCTCCGACATAATAGATATACAGAAATATATAAATCGCCTCATTGTGATGATCGATTTCATCATGGGAGCAAGTGCTAAAGGGGTGCTTATGGTCCCGGAAAACGCCATTCCCGACGGATATAGCGTAGACGACTTCACAAACGAGTATGTAAAAGCAAACGGAGTGATTGTCTATAAGCCAAACCACACTAGGGATGTCCCTTTTCAAATATCCTCAAACAGCACCAACGTCGGAGCATGGGAGATGCTTTCTCTTCAGATGAACCTTATACAACAAATATCCGGACTTTCAGGAGCCATACAAGGGGAACGAGCAAAAGGGTATATGCCGTCAAGTCTATATGCACAAGAGGCTAATAACTCACAACTCAACTACCGCATCCTCTTCGACACCATAAGGTTACATCAACAACTACGTGATGAGAAATTGTTAAAGGTGTTAATGCAGTTTTACACCACAGAGAGGTATATCAATGTGGCAGGCAATGGATATAGCTCCACAGCAATTATCTATCAGCCCGACAAGGTAGAGACAATCTCTAACTTCAACCTTGTTGTCTCTCAATCTACCGACACGCCAGTATATAAGCAGATCATAGAAGACTCTCTTAAAAATATGCTTGACACGAAACAGATTGATCTTGAGACTTACCTCACTAACTCTTCATTTCCCTTTGCCAATAAGCTACTCTCACAGCTTCGCCAAAAGCAGAAAGAGAAGGCTGAGGAGCAACAGGCTACTGGTGATATTATATAAGAGGTGTTTCTCCTATAACATTAAAAACAAAGACACCCACACATTTCTGTATGGGTATCTTTGTTTATTTCTTATAATAGAACGCCGAAAAATCGACTTTATGATGTTTTTATACGCTTTTTACAACACCCTCTCTTACCGCCTCTGTAAAGCCAGCTGCTGCCATTGCTTCAAGACCTTTTAGGGTAAGACCGTTTGGTGTAGTTACTATTTTTATCTCTTCTTCTGGCATGGAGTTATGAGCTCTCAGAAGCTCAAGGGCTCCCTCCATTGTCGCTATAACCATCTCTCTTGAGTCTTGTTTAGTAAAGCCAACCTCAATTCCAGCAGTCATGGAGTCAGCGAGGTATTTTAGAGCAAAGGCGATACCACAAGAAGTTAATGATGTAGCAGCAGGTTGCAGTGTTTCGGGAGCGTAAAATGTCTTGCCTAACGTGTTAAATAGGGCTTTCACAGCCTCTACCTTATATGGCGATGCGTTTCTACTGCCAGAGAGTATGTTGACGCTCTTTCTACGAGAAATCGCTGTGTTTATCATAACACGGAAGACGACAGGTTTGATATCATCTCCCTTGTCCATTATTTCTTGTAGCCTTTTTATTGTAATACCAGGAACGGTAGTCATGAACATTTGCTTCTCAAAATCCATATATTGCGCCACATCACGAATGACATCTTCGGCGACCCATGGTTTAACAGCCACAATAACAAGATCTGCATCAGCAACTGCTTCTTGGTTATTTGTAGTAAAGTTCATGTTAGCGTTATTGACCTTAATACGGTCTAAACTTGGTTGATACATGTCAGCCACTGTTATATTTGAAGCGGGGATTATTCCGCTCTCTGCCATACCCAGAGCCATTGCTCCGCCTATGTTTCCTCCACCTATAATTGAGACTCTCATACAATAAATTTATAATTTCAAGCCACAAAAGTACAAATAATTAATCTATTTATTATCTTTGCAGTGATTTATATTTTTAATATTATGGTAAAAGATTTAAAAGAGGTTGTTAACAGGGAGGAAAATTACTCTCAATGGTATAATAATCTGGTAGTTAAGGCTGGATTAGCAGAAAATTCCGCTGTCCGTGGATGTATGGTTATCAAACCTTATGGCTATGCCATTTGGGAAAAGATGCACGACGCTTTAGACGCTATGTTTAAAGAAACAGGACATGAAAATGCTTACTTCCCGCTTTTTATACCTAAATCTTTTTTCAGCAAAGAGGCGAGCCACGTTGCTGGCTTCGCTAAGGAGTGTGCCGTTGTGACACACTACCGTCTTATGAACGACCCTAATGGTAAAGGCGTTGTTGTAGACCCTTCGGCAAAATTAGAAGAGGAGCTTATTGTGCGCCCCACTTCTGAGACTATAATTTGGGATACATACAAACGTTGGATAAAATCATATCGTGACCTTCCTATCTTGTGTAATCAATGGGCAAATGTTGTTAGATGGGAGATGCGTACACGTCTTTTCCTCCGCACAGCAGAGTTCCTTTGGCAAGAAGGGCACACCGCACACGCAACACGAGAAGAGGCTATTGCCGAATCGGAGACCATGATCGAGGTATATCGTAAGTTTGCACAAGAGTGGATGGCTCTTCCAGTAATCATCGGGGAGAAGAGTGAGAGCGAACGTTTTGCGGGAGCCGAGAATACTCTTTCTATTGAGGCTCTTATGCAAGATGGCAAAGCTTTACAGTCTGGTACTTCTCACTTCTTGGGTCAAAATTTTGCTAAGGCATTTGATGTCACCTTTGCTAACGCTGAGGGTAAGTTAGACTATGTGTGGGCTACTTCATGGGGCGTATCGACACGACTTATGGGTGCGCTTGTTATGGCACACTCTGATAATAACGGCTTGGTGCTCCCTCCAAAATTAGCACCTATACAAGTGGTTCTTATCCCTATATATAAAGGCGAGGAACAGATGAAAGAGGTATGTGACAAACTTAAGGAGATCGCCGCAGAACTTAAGAAACTTGGTGTAAGCGTAAAATTAGACGACCGAGACCATTTACGTTCAGGCTTCAAATTTGCAGAATATGAACTTAAAGGAGTTCCTGTGCGTCTTGCTTTGGGAGGGCGTGACATTGAAAATGGAACTATCGAACTTATGCGTCGTGATACTCTAAAAAAAGAAATAGTACCACAAGAGGGTATCGCCCAACGAGTTAAGGCTCTCATGGACGAGATCCAAGACAACATATACCAAAAAGCATTTCAGTTCCGTGCTGAAAATACAACTAAGGTTGAGAGCTACGATGAATTTAAAAAGGTTCTTGATGAGAAAGGTGGTTTTATCCTGCACATTGGGATGGGACAACAGAGACCGAAGAGCTCATAAAAGCAGAAACAAAAGCCACAATTCGTTGTATCCCTCGTGACGGAGACAAAACGCCGGGCAAATGTATGGTCACAGGCAAGCCTTCGGCACAAAGAGTTCTTTTTGCTAAAGCGTACTAAGATAACCTCCTTATAATAGGACTAACGACATGAAAGGACGACCGAAAGATGAAAAGGGTAAGAGTAGCAACTATCTCATACATAAACAGTATACCCTTTGTTTATGGACTAACACATTCAGAAAATTCTCTGAGTGCCGATTTGTTGTTGCATACGCCCTCTCGTTGTGTCCAAGCCTTTATAGATGATGAATGTGATATCGCCATTGTTCCAGTTGGTGCTCTTGACACATTAGGCAAATATAAAATAGTTAGTTCATACTGCATATCCTCATCATACGACGTGCATACCGTTGCTCTTATGAGTAACAGCCCTATTGAAGATATAAAAAAGATATATGTCGACAGCGACTCTCGTACCTCAGCGAAGCTAATCAAAATCCTCGCTCGTGATTATTGGCACATAACTCCCGAATATGAGGAGATAAACGGCAATGGGCTCAACCCCGATAATTATCCACGTGAAACAGGGTTTATGCTTATCGGTGACAAGGTATTCGAGGCAGAGAAGTACTTCACCTATTTCTATGATCTTGTATCTGCATGGAATAAGATGACCGCTCTTCCTTTTGTGTTTGCGGTATGGGTTGCCAAAGAGAGTGTTAGTGAGACGGTTATAAATGCTCTTAACAACTCTTTAGAATTTGGGCTCAAATCTATCGATCAAGCAATTGCCGAACACGTAAAGGGCATAACCCATAATGCGGCAAAAGAATATCTTACCAAAAACATAGAATATACCTTAACTCAAGATAAGCGTAGAGCTATCGAATTGTTCCTCTCAAGCTCTGACAGCGCAGAACCCTCCTCCTACATATAAGGAACATCTGACAAGGATGTTTCCGATTAATAAAATAACGATTTATTAACCTAAATATGTAGAAAATATGCTTACCGTTTATCTTAAATCATACAATAAAGTACTTATAAATCCAAACCTTGATCTCTTTGAAGAGTTAGGCTTCGATGACATACTATGGATAGATATGTTAGCCCCTTCAATAAAAGAGAAGAAGACAGTAGAGGACTTTATGGACTTTAGTCTTCAGACACGTCAACAAGTTGAGGAGATTGAGTACTCATCACGCTATTCCGAGAGTGAACGTGCTACATTTTTAAATACCAACTTCTTGGTATCTATAAACAACAGCTATGCTATATCTCCGGTGTCATTCGCCTTCTGTGAAGGGGTTCTTGTGAGTGAGCGAAGTGAAGAATTTAAGACTTTTGTGGAGGTAGCAAAGAGACTTCAGATAAACCATCGTAGCTTTCCCACAGGAGCTCACGTCCTTGTGTCAATCCTTGAGGTAAGAATAGATATGGATGCAGATATGATAGAGTCTATATCTCGTAAGGTGAGTGCTTTAAGTCGCACTATGTCTATAGATGAGGCAAATGTAGACTCTGAGGTGTTACGTACCATAAACTCTCTGCAAGATAGTAACATGATACTTCGTGAGAACATCTTCGATAGGCAACGTACCGTGTCGAGCATCTCTCGCAGTGAGCGTTTCCCTAACGATACATACCCACGTCTAAGTGTCATGCTGAAAGATATAGCATCACTATTGAGCCACGCCGACTTTAGCCTTAATAGACTCGATTATCTTCAAGATACGGCTATGGGTCTTATTAACATAGAACAAAACAACATAACTAAACTCTTCACTGTGGCATCGGTGTTCTTCCTCCCACTGACACTCATAGCGAGCATCTATGGTATGAACTTCAAATTTATGCCTGAGGTAGAGTATAAATACGGCTATTTTGTAGTCATCGGTTTAATGGTATTCATCTCCACAGCAACCTATATAGTCTTCAAACGTAAAAAATGGTTATAGGTTTCAATAGTAAGCAATAAAAAAGCAAATTCTGCATATATATTTCAGAATTTGCTTTTTTTATTTTAGATTATCATTATTCCCACTCTATCGTTGCTGGTGGTTTTGAACTTATGTCGTAAACTACCCTG
>JAVVUK010000085.1:0-6835 GCA_036653215.1 Rikenellaceae bacterium | reverse complement strand
ACATTACATTTCTTGTCGTATATGTTCTTGCCGTCAATTGTTATCTCTCCTGTGAGGCGTGTCTTGTCTATAAGGTCGTTCATGCGGTTTAGAAGACGCAAGAATGTAGATTTGCCACACCCCGAAGGTCCTATAAACGCTGTTACAGAGTTTTGAGTCATCTCCATAGATATACCTTTCAGAGCGTGAAAATCGCCATAGTAAAAGTCGATGTTGCTTGCTTCAATTATACTCATTTTAATTTTTTGTTATAATAGTTTCTTAATACCCCTGCCAATATGTTTATAAGAAGCACAATTATTATAAGTACTAATGCTGTGCCATAAGCTAAAGGACGTGCTTTTGTGATGTCTGTGCCGCTTGTTGCAAGTACATATAGATGATAGGGTAGAGCCATCACTTGCGAAAAGATAGAGTCTGGAAGTTTAGGTAGGAAATATGCAGCGACGGTAAAGAGAATAGGAGCGGTTTCTCCCGACACCCTGCCTACAGATAATATAAGTCCTGTTATCACGTTTGGCATCGCCATAGGTAATGTGACCCGACGTATGGTTTGCAGCTTTGTTGCTCCAAGAGCCAGAGACCCTTGACGATAACTATCGGGTATTGCTTTTAGAGCCTCCTCTGTGGTACGTATCACAACGGGTAAAACAAGAAGTCCGAGTGTTAGTGAGCCTGCTAATATGCTATCTCCAAATCCTAAGGTGTTCACAAAGAGAGCCATGCCGAATAATCCAAATACTATTGAGGGAATGCTCGATAGATTGTTGGTCATGATACGGATAAATCGCACTATCCAGTTATTTGCTGCATATTCGTTGATGTATATCCCCGACATTACCCCTATTGGAAAGGCAAAGATCATAGATCCTACAACAAGACACATGGTCCCAACGATAGCTGGAAATATGCCACCTCCTGTCATGCCGTCGGTTGGGGCGGTAGATATAAACTCCCAAGAGAGTACACCGATGCCTTTCATCACTAAAAAACCGAGTATCCACACTAAAATCCCGACAACGGTGATTGACATTAACCTAAAAAGCCCAAAAGCTATAATTTGTGATTTCTGTTGTCTTCTCATTACATCTGCTGTTTAGGACGTTTCGACGCTATAAACTCAACGACGATAGATATTATAAGGGTTATAAGAAAAAGTATACACCCCAAAAGGAATAACGCTTCATAATGAACCCCTCCGTTTGGTGCTTCTCCAAGCTCGGCGGCTATTGTTGCCGGAATGGTGCGCACAGGTTCAAGTAGGGTGTTGGGGATTATGGCTGAGTTTCCTGTAACCATAAGAACTGCCATCGTCTCGCCAATGGCACGTCCGATCCCTAAAACTACGGCAGCCATTATCCCACTTACCGAATATGGAAGTATAACCTTATATATAGTTTGAAAATGAGTAGCTCCTAATGCTAAAGAAGCCTCCTTTGTTGCACGTGGAACGGTACGAATTGCGTCTTCTGCAACTGTTATTATGGTCGGTAATGCCATGATAGCCAATATTATAGATCCTGCAAGTGCGGTTTCACCAACTGGAAGTTTAAATATGTCTTGGATGAGAGGCACTATTATTACAAGTCCAAAGAAGCCATATACAACTGAAGGGATGCCTGCTAAGAGTTCTATGACTGGTTTTAGACAACTGCGCATACGTGGTGAGGCAAGTTCTGCCATATATATAGCGACGGCAAGTCCGAAAGGAAGGGCAAAAAGTATAGCAGCGATAGATACCCATAGTGTTCCCATGATTAGTGGCACCACACCAAAAAGAGGTGCTGGCTGTGAGGTTGGATACCACTCCTTACCCCCAAAAAATTCAGTTGGTGTTATCTCTCCGCAATCTAAAATTTTAGTGGTGTTACTCTTTTCAAGATATTGAGTTGGCACGAAAGCGATAATATTTGGATTTTCGGCTATTATCTTGGTTATACATTGTGGAACATATTGCATCTGATCGCCAAGTTCTTCATCTGACACATAAGAAGTTATGTCGTTTAGACGAAACACTAATATATCTTCGCTCGATGAACTTTCTACCTCAGCCCAAGAGGTAATTTCAGCGTCAAAAATTTCTTTTATCTCTATGGGGCTTAGTTTGTTAATGTCGTTATTGCTGTTTACGACGAGTGAAAAGCCCTCTTCTATTACAGGACTACGGAAAAGTCCTCCTCCCTCTTTGAATAGAAATACAACAATCAATATTATGGTAAGCGAGGTTATGGCACCACTTGCCATCAATATCTTCTCTATGATTGTCTCGAAAATTCGCTTAAAGGACATCTATATAACCTATTTCTTTAACTGTTTTTTGACCTTCGATAGAGGTGACGTAACTAATAAAAGGTTTTAACTTAGCTTCATTTTTCTTTGTGTAATAGAAAAATAAAGGACGTACCACAGGGTAGGTCTTGTTTTTCGCATTCGCATAAGTAGGAGCAACAAAAGTCTTGCCGTCATAACTTACCTTAAGAGCTTTTATTTCGTTATTTACATAAGCATGACCGACATAGCCTATTGCTCCTGGAGTTTGACTTACGCTCTGTATTATCGCTCCGGTAGCAGGCATAGACAATACTGAAGCTTTATAATTTTTATTTTTCAAAACACTTTCCTTAAAAAACTCATATGTGCCAGACGATGTTTCACGTGAATAAACGATTATTTTCATGTCTTTACCTCCCACCTGTTTCCAATTGGTGATTTTGCCTGTGAATATGGCTTCGAGTTGAGCTCTTGTAAGTTGCGAAACGGGGTTTTTGGGATTTACCACTATCGCTAAGGCATCATAAGCTATTATCTTTTCAACAAAGGTCTTTCCTGCCTTTTGCATTCTCATCTTCTCCTCAAACTTCATCTTACGTGATGCCATTGCTATTTCGGTGCTATTATCCATAAGAGCTGATATGCCAACGCCACTGCCTCCTCCTGTGACAGTCACAGAAGCATTTTTGTGTTTTTTGATATAGTTTTCGGCTTCTTTTTGAGCAAGAGGAAGGACGGTGTCCGATCCCTTAAGCTTTTGTGCTACTGCTACATTACCCATTAGGGTAGTGAATAATAGTGCGATTAATAGTTTTTTCATAATGTCGTTTTGTTCGTTTTTATACTTTTAAAAAAGTGGAGATATATAGCTTTGTAGTATGCTTACAACAGCTATGCCTTTTATGCTACAAAAGTATGAAGATGATGTTACGAACTTTTTACGAAATAGTTAAGATAATGTTACAAAAAATATTGTTGCCTTTGCAAAAGATATTATTATATTTGCAAAAGATATAGATGACGTTTTTTTACGTACAATAATTTTAATAAATAGCATAAAAATGAAAAAATTACTATTCCTATCGGTTGCTTTCTTGGCAATGTCATTTTCTGCTTCAGCACAGCTGAGCAAAGGAACAACTTATTCAGAAAAAAATGCCATCGGTCTTAGACTTGGATATGGTGTTGAAGCTTCTTATCAAAGGACTTTAAACAATTCAAATCGTATTGAGGCAGATCTTGGATTTATGAGTGATGGCTTCTCTGTTGCTGGTATTTATCAATGGGTATGGAGCATAGACAAAGTTCAAGGACTTGGATGGTATGCTGGTCCCGGTGTTGGTCTTGGCGTTTGGGACGATGATTTTAATATCAGCATTGATGGACAGATAGGTCTTGAATACGGTTTTAAAATCCCATTATCTCTATCTATCGATTGGAGACCATCTATTAATTTTATGAGAGATGATGCTTTCGGTTGGGATGGTTTTGCACTTGGTGTAAGATACCGTTTCTAAAAAACGCATAAAAATAAAAAATCCTGTCTAAAAGTAATTTTAGACAGGATTTTTTTATGGTGTATATAACGGGTGACTAAAAAGCCACCCTTGTTTTATTTATTAATGTGTCTTAGCAGACGAATTTCTGTTCTGTACGCTCAATGATCTCATCTTGAAGGGCCTTTTCCAAATTGTTGAAGTTGTCGCTATATCCGGCTACACGAACAATAAGGTCTTTATACTCTTGTGGATTTTTCTGTGCATCTAACAATACAGAACGATCGATTACATTAAATTGAACGTGGTGACCTCCCATCTTAAAGTATGATCTTACGAGGGCAGACACATTGTCGATGCCTCTTTGTCCCTCAATAGATGAAGGAGTGAATTTTTGGTTAAGAAGAGTTCCTCCAGTACGGACATGGTCCATCTTAGCTGCTGAACGTATAACTGCTGTTGGTCCATTGGTGTCGGCTCCCTTTTCAGGAGAGATGCCGTCTGTAAGAGGCTTATGTGCCACACGACCATTTGGGGTAGCTCCTGTCATTGCGCCAAAATAAACGTGGCAAGTGGTAGGTAGCATATCTATGCGGTATGTGCCTCCGCAAACCGTTGGACGACCTGTGATAGAGTCGTTGATGTCGTTAAAGGTACGTACCATTAATTCGTCAGCATAAGGATCGTCATTGCCATATTTTGGAGTTCTGTTAAGGACGATGTTGTGTGTCATCTCGTGTCCTTTGAAGTCGTCTTTAAGGGCTTTCATAAGCTCTTTCATGGTGAAATGTTTGTCCTCAAATACGTTTTTCTTAACAGCAGCAAGGCAGTCTGTGATTGTGCCGATGCCGACAATTTGTATGTAACGAGTGTTGTATTTTGCTCCGCCAGCGTTATAGTCTTTGCCGTTTTTGATACATCCGTCAACAATAACAGATAAGAAAGTAGAAGGCATATTATCAGCAAATACTCTTTCGATAATGTTATTGCCTTGTATCTTAATGTCGATTATATATTTTACTTGTTCTATAAAGGCGTTATATAGCTCTTCGTATGATTTATATTCGGTAGCTGTTTTTTGTTTAAGACCAATAAGTTTGCCTGTGTTAGGATCTACACCTCCGTTTAAGGTAAGTTCGAAAATCTTAGGTACGTTTAAGTAGCCTGTAAGTGCGTAACACTCACGACCCGCTGCTCCTGTTTCTACACAACCGCTTGATCCGCCGAAACGAGCATCAATAACGCTCTTCCCTGCTTGCATAAGCTCTTCAATAAGTTCCTCTGTGTTGTAGAAGGCTGGTTGTCCCCATCCCTTACGTGAAATTTCAACTGCTCTGTTAAGGAATTTCTCAGGGGTCTTAGTGCTTATTTGAACGTTTGAGCTTGGTTGAAGAAGCTTCATCTCGTCCATAACGTCAAGTATGATATACGACACGTCGTTTACTCCGTCTTCACCAGTAATAGGGTTTATACCTCCAGTGTTTATGTTTGCGAAGTCGGTATATGTACCGCTCTCTTTTACTGTGATCCCCACTTTTGGAGGTGCAGGTTGGTTGTTAAATTTAATCCATAGACATTCTAATATTTCACGTGCTTTGTCGTAAGTCAATGTTCCGGCTTCCACTTCACGTTTATAGAATGGGTATAGATATTGGTCTAACTTACCGGGAGAGAAAGCATCCCAAGTATTTAACTCTGTGGTAACGCCAATATGTACAAACCAATACATCTGTACCGCTTGTGCGAAAGTTTCTGGTTTGTGTTCTGGAACGACAAGGCAGTTATCGGCAATCCAAAGAAGTTCTCTTTTACGTTCGGTATCCTTCTCCTGTTCCGCCATTTGACGAGCCTTTTCAGCATAACGTTTCCCATAGACTATTATGGCATCACATGAGATAGCCATACCTTCAAGCTGTTCTTTTTTGCTTAAAGCCTCTGGATCGTGTAGAAAATCGAGTTTAGCGATGGCTTCTTCAATATCTTTCTTGAAATCTGCAAATCCTTTTCCGTATATCTTGTTGTCGCAGACGGTATGTCCTGGAGCACGTTGTTCCATAAACTCGGTGAACATCCCAGCGTGATATGCTTCGATCCACTCAGGAGTCATCTCTGTGATTATCTTATGACGATTAGAACGATTTTCCCAAAAAGGAAGAACGTTGTCCATGTGGGCTTTTTTATCTTGGTCAGAGATTTTGAAACTTATGTATTCTCTTATGTTAAGAAGACGTAAGTCCTCCTCTGTGTGGCAGCATAACTCAGGGAAGGTGGGAGCAACTTGTGGAGCAGTGCTCTTTTCTCCGACAATAAGCTCCCCATCACCAAGATAAAGCTCACGCTTTTCCATAAGGTTTTTGAAGTTCATGGCACGTAACACCGGCACAGGAAGAGTGCCTTGATACTGCTTGTAAAATTCGGTCTCCAATAGAGCCCTTTCCATACTCAGCTTAGGTTGTGCCGTAACACTTAACTCTCTGAGTTTTTTTGTTCTTTCAGTATAACCTCTCATATTGATATAGTATTATTCTATTCGTATTATTTAACCACCAATGGTTACATTTAAATCGTTTTCTGCATATAACTTTCGGCATTCTTCCATATACTCTTTTGTCGGAATACCCATCTCTTCACCCCTGTATGAGCGTCCAAGCTTGCTATATTTGTGTGCCGCTATGTCGTGATATGGCAAAAGACTTACACGTTTAACGCCAAGCTCTTTAATTAGTTTTAAAACTCCTTCGATATGCTCTTTATTGTCATTTACACCAACAATGATAGGCATTCTTATGTGTATATTCTTATGTATGGCAGCCAATTTACGAAGGTTTTCCAAAATCATAGTGTTGCTAACTCCTGTAAAATCTTTGTGTACTGCTGAGTCCATAGCTTTTATGTCGTATAGAAAAGTGCTTACATATTTTGATACTCTCTCAAAATTCTCAAATGGCACATTCCCACAAGTATCAATAGTCACATCGATGTGCTTTTTGAAAAGCTCAGCAGCAAATTTCTCTACAAAATCTATCTGAAGAAGAGGTTCACCACCTGATAGCGTTACGCCACCACCT
>JAVVUK010000084.1:0-6879 GCA_036653215.1 Rikenellaceae bacterium | reverse complement strand
ATCTTACAAGTTTATTACAAGTATTTTACAAGCATCTTACAAGTTTATTACAAGTATTTTACAATTTTATTACAAGTATTTTACAATTTTATTACAAGTATTTTACAATTTTATTACAATAATGTTACAAGTATCTTACAAGTATCTTACAAGTATCTTACAAGTAAATTACAATTATTTTACAAGCATCTTACAAGTTTCTTACAAGTTTATTACAAGTTTATTACAAGTTTATTACAAGTATTTTACAAGTTCGTTACAAGTCTATTATAAGTTTGTTACAAGTCTATTACAAGTTTGTTACAATTATTTTACAAGGTTATCGCAACTATCTTACAAGTTTGTTACAATTATTTTACAAGTTTATTACAAATTTGTTACAAGTATTTTACAAGCTTATTACAAGTAAATTACAAGTTTATTACAAGTATCTTACAATAATGTTACAAGTATCTTACAAGTTTATTACAAGTTTATTACAAGTTTATTACAAGTATCTTACAAGTTTATTACAATAATATTACAAGTTTATTACAATAATATTACAAGTATCTTACAAGTGTCTTACAAGTGTCTTACAAGTGTCTTACAAGTGTCTTACAAGTTTATTACAATAATATCACAAGTGTCTTACAAGTTTATTACAATAATATTACAAGTATCTTACAAGTGTCTTACAAGTGTCTTACAAGTGTCTTACAAGTGTCTTACAAGTTTATTACAATAATATCACAAGTGTCTTACAAGTTTATTACAATAATATTACAAGTATCTTACAAGTGTCTTACAATTATTTTACAATTATTTTACAATAATATTACAAGTGTCTTACAATTATTTTACAATAATATTACAAGTATCTTACAAGTTTGTTACAAGTATCTTACAAGTATCTTACAAGTATCTTACAAGTATTCATAGTGTTTTAAGTGTTATAATTATTACTATGTCTTGTTGGTGGTGTGTATGGAGCATTGTTATGTTATTATATTCTTACAATTTACAATGAGTGTTACAATTACATTACAATTATTTGTTGTAATATAAAGAGCGTGTTTACACAAAAAAGAGACAGTCGAAATTTTTCAACTGTCTCCTAAAATAAAATTTAAATAGACTTCTAAAAGCCTCTGGCAAAACGAGCCCAATACTTAGCTTTTAGTTCTTGCCAACGTGTCATAGTGGCGGCTGAAAAATCGTGTGTGTAACGTGTTACAAGTTCTTTAGCCTCTTGCGCTTTACCCTCTTTTATAAGGCTTTGAGCTCGCTCCTCAAGTGCTGGCATCTCTGTAAACATCTTTGTCTCAAAGGCAGAAACTTCGCTTTCCATTGCTCCTCGTGTCTTCCCCCAAGCAACTTGTGCAAGGCGATTTGCTTCACGAAATTGCCATTGTGCAGCGTCAGTGCGATAGCGAAATTGTCCGCTCACACCAAAGCTTTCAGGTAAGTTTAACGTTCCTGCATATATAGGAATACGAGGGCTTTGTCCTGGATTGTCAAAGGCAAAATAAGCAACAGCACCAATTTCATCTGGTAGCCAAGAACGACATTGTATGATTTGTGAATAAGAACACCAACAAACAGCTACCGTGCGGTTAAACTTTATAGCGTCTGGTTGTAGCGCATTTGCAAGATTTTGAAAATCACGTGTCGACCAATTGTTGACAATAGGAGAAGTGATCACTTTGGTTGTGTCTTTTCCGTTTTCGTCTTTTGTTTTAACAGTGACCTTTAGGTTCTTACACATATCCCACTCTGTGCCTTCATAAGTCTCACGGAAGAAAGCTAACACTTGTTGTGGCGACACTTTCTTATCGGGTTTAACAGAAAAAGGAAGTTCATCAGCATCCATGCTTAACTTTAAAGAAGGAGCAAGGGCGTTAAGTACGAAAAACTCACGTATTTGAAATGGCTTTTCTCCGCTTGATACTTTGTAAAATTTAAATGTCTCTTTACCGTCCCAATAGCCCAATTTCTTAGAACGATCCTTAAGGTCGGCACTATACATGAAATAGTCGGGGTTGTTAAAATCAATCTCCCCAATTCGAGATATATTGGCTGTGATACCTACATGATCGTCCGGAATGCGTTGTGCTGCCCATAGAGCAGAAGGCTTTCCTTTGGTGCCAGACCCTACAATCTCAAGCATCCATGTCTCATTTGGGTCTATGATAGTGAGTGTCTCACCCTCGTCTCCATATCCGTATTCAGCGACTAACTTACCGATGAGAGCAATAGCCTCACGAGCTGTGGTGGTGCGTTGTAGTACTATACGTTCGAGCTCCTCGATAAGAAATAAGCCATTTGTGTTTATCAACTCTCCTCGTCCAGAGAAAGTAGCTTCACCAATGGCAAGTTGCTTCTCGTTCATACATGGATAAGCGGTGTTTAGGTAGGCATACGTTTCGGGTATTGAGGGAATAGTACCTTTTACGGTTACGCCTCTTGTGTCGTGCACTTCTTCTGTGTTTAGAAGGCCCCAAAGAACGGTGTCTTTGTGATTAGTGGCAAATTTTTTACGTGGGGCGATGTTAAGCCAAGCACGATAATTGCCGTCACAGGTGTGTGAAGTCATGGTAGAGCCGTCGGTAGAGGCGTTTTTCCCTACAACAATAGAGGTGCAGCTCTCGGCGAAGTTAGCCCCTGTGTAAGGGTCTATTTTTACCCTTTGGGCAAAGGAAATTGTCCCAAAGAGAATGATAAATAAGGTGGATAGAATTAGTTTTCTCATTTTTAAAAAAGGTTTCATCTATATTAATTCAACAAAATTATAATTATTTACTATATTTGCAATAATAAAAAATAAAGAATATGAAAACATACCTTCTTAGAGCACTAAAATATTTATGTTATTTCGTTATACTTTTTGCTCTCGTTTATGCGTTACTTTCATTGGCTGGCTATAATGAGATGCAGGATTATTCGTTCATCGAGGTGATGACAAGCAACAGAGGAATAATGATGTGTTGTGTTATTATTGCCTTGTCTCTTGTATATCCATTGATCTCAACGACAAAAAAGGTGATATTTAATATGCCTATGAGTGAGGTCGTTGAAGCGATGAAAACTGTGGGCTATCACGAAGTGGAACGTGAGGGGGACGAGGTCGCTTTCTTCCGTGCAGATGAATTTTCAGATAGGCTATTTATGAAAATGGACGATGGCGTGCGTGTCTATATTATTGGCGACCAAACGGTATTCGACGGTTCACGTAGAGCAATAGTCAAGACGGCATATACCATAGAAATGAAACGCAGATAATAATTATGAAAATTAGAAATGTACTATTTGTAGCCATATCGCTACTCTTTATCTCTTTGACTACCTCGTCAAAAAATGGGGATGACTTTAAAGCAGGAAAAAACCTTGAGATATTTTTTAATGTCTTTAAGGGGGTTAACATAATGTATGTCGATAGTGTAAACAACGATGTCATAGTGCGAAAAGCCTTAGATGCCATGCTTGAAGGGTTAGACCCTTATACCGAATACTTCTCGGAGAAAGATATGGACGGCTTTAAGTTTGCCACAACGGGCAAATATGGTGGCGTGGGAGCTCTGATACGCAAACGTGACAATGACACATATGGAATAATAGAATCTACATACAAAGGCTTCCCAATGGATAACGCTGGGGTGAGGGGTGGGGACACCATAATCTCTATTGACGGTGTAGATATGAAAAAAGCTAAGGTGGGGGATCTTAGTGATAAGATGAAAGGTACGCCAAATACAATAGTTAAGATAAAGATAAAAAGCCTCCTTACAGGAGAAACAAAAGAACATAACATACGTCGTGAGGTGGTGAAAATATCGCCTGTTGAATATAGCGGTTTCATAAATGACTCAATAGGGTATATCGCTTTCAGCAACTTCTCACAAAATGGAGCTGCTGAAGTTAAAGCCGCACTTGAAAATCTAAAATCAACAGGTAAGTTACGAGGTCTTGTTATCGACTTGCGTGACAATGGAGGTGGTATAATTGACGAGGCTGTAAATATAGTAGGTCTTTTTGTCCCTAAGGGCACAACGGTAGTAGATACAAAAGGAAAGATAAACTCTAATAACAAGTCTTACACAACGTCTTCAACACCTATTGAGCCGACTTTGCCACTTGCCATTTTGATAAATAGCAGTTCTGCCTCAGCGAGTGAGATTGTCGCAGGCTCTCTTCAAGATATGGATCGTGCAGTGATACTTGGTGGTCGTAGCTTTGGAAAAGGACTTGTCCAAGCAACAAAAGAAGTGGGCTATGGATCGATGTTAAAGGTGACAACAGCAAAGTATTATATACCCAGTGGACGTTGCATACAAGCACTCGACTATTCACATCGCAATGAAGACGGAAGTGTGGGTAATGTGCCCGACTCTTTGATCTCCGAATTTAAGACTTTAAAAGGACGTAAGGTCTATGACGGAGGTGGCATAATGCCAGATATAGTGATGGAACCCGATTTTATCTCTATATTTGTAGCAAGCATATATGCACGTGGATATTTTGATGATTATTCAATAGATTATTACAAAACACATAGGCAAGCTCCGGCGATAGATTTTAAACTTTCGGATGCCGAATACGACAAATTTTGTAAATATATAGCGGATAAGGACATTGAGTTTTCGTCTAAGTCTGAAGATAACCTCACAAAACTTATAGAGTCGGCTAAGAAAGAGAAGATCTATGCTTCTATTGAAGAAGATATAAAAAATATAGAGGCGGTGTTGAAACATAAAGATCGCCAAAAATCGTTGTTGGAAAATAAAAATGCCATAAAAGAGATGCTTGAGAGTACTATCGTGGGACGTTATTACTACCAAGTTGGACGTGTGGAGAAGGTCGCTAAGAGCGACAAGACTGTGCTTAAGGCGGTGGAGGTGTTGTCTAACAACAAAGAGTACGAAAACATATTAACTAACGTGTCAACAAGCAAAAAGTAATGCGACGTAAATATCCTGTTCGAATAGGAGATCTCATGAATGAACTTAAAATAACAGACTCCTCTCTAAGCAACGGCATGAAGGAGATTGCTATAATGGGCTCGTGGCAGCAGGTTGTGGGTAAGCAGATTGCTGACTACACAACTAAGATGTTTATTCGAGATAGGAAGTTACACGTTCATTTCTCTTCTGCAGCGGCACGAAATGAGCTTTTTGTGCGTCGCAGAGAGGTTTTAGAGAAGCTCAACGAGAAAGCGGGTGAGAAGTATATAACATTTATATCTGTATTTTAATGGCTGAATTACAACATAAGTTTGCTCTTGCAAACGATACGGCAATACGATTTATCGATAGCCGTCAAGGTGATAAGGTGGTGGTCTTTATACATGGATACCTCGAAACGGCTGATATATGGGAGGATATTCTTGAGGCTCTAAAGTCGAAATGTAGAGTTATAGCCTTTGATATTCCTGGACACGGAATTAGTGAGACTCGTCACCAAATTCACACTATGGAATATGTCGCTGATACCCTTCAAAGCCTTTTGGTGCAGCTCGACATCAAAAAGTGCACTCTTGTGGGGCATTCTATGGGTGGGTATGTGGCTTTGGCATTTGCCAAGAAATATAACGAGATGCTCAGTGGCTTGGTGTTGTTTCACTCTACTCCTGATGCCGATACCCCAGAGAAAAAGGCGAACCGAGAACGTGAGATAAATATAATCTCTTCGGGACGTAAAGAGATGCTTGCCAAGAGTAATCCCGGAAACACCTTTGCTAAGGTAAATAGAGCCTATTACTCGGAAGTCATAGACGACCTCACTCGTAACATCCTTGAGACTGACGATGACGGAATAATAGCGTTGCTGAAAGGCATGGCGCAAAGAGAAGATATGAATACTTTCTTGGAAGAGATGTCTCAACCTTTGATGTTCATCTTCGGTATGGCAGACGACTATATCCCTGTTACATATGCTAAGGAGCTTGCGGCACGTCATCCCAAAGCATCTGTCGTGTGGCTTGAAAATTCGGGACATATGGGCATAATAGAAGATGCAGAAGCTTCAATTGCTGCTCTCACAGAATTTGTAGATAAGATAAAATAAGATATGAAAAAAGGAATTCTGATTTTCGCTTTTCTGCTGTTGGTGGGTTGTGGCGGTAGTGGCACGAAGACAAAATCATCGTCTATAAACCCTGCTGACACTACAAATTTCTTTTTTAGTGGAGTGCTTAACCTTGAGAGCAACACGTTCACCGATTGCTCAAATGCTAAAAGTTATCATTATGAGTTTGACGTTGCAAATTCTCGTTCTATAAACGAGAAGATAAATAGCACCATTCATGTAAGTAGTAAAGAGCTATATTGTAAGGTGCGAGGTAGATTGGTTTATGACCCTTCACAAGATCAAGAGACTTTCATAATAGACAATTCTTTATCTATGACAAGACTTCAGAAGTGTGATAAGCCTCTGCTCCCTAATAAATACATCTCTAACAATACATACAAAAATAGCTATTCTCTAATTCTAAATGATGATTACACCTATACCATCGAGTTGGATGGACGTGAGGTCGAGACTGGTACGTGGGGTAAGATATATGAATATCAAGGTGTTATGATGTGGCATAGTCCCACAGATACAAATCGTAAAGCTCGCACATTCACAATTGAATACCTTGCATATGCGGTTATGGTGACATTGGAGTATGATGGTCAATACCTCATCTTCTCATAAAACAATCTAATGTCGCTTTTGCGGCGTTGTGCTCAACTCATAAAATGCTCACGTACTTTATGTACGCTCCGCTTTTCTTCATTAAGCGAGCCTTGCAAAATTCAACATTATATTGTTTTATTATTGGAGTCGCTTTTGCGGCGATGATCTTCACACACGCCACACCGCAATCCATGTTGTCATGCTGTATAAATTCGGGAAATG
>JAVVUK010000083.1:6356-6881 GCA_036653215.1 Rikenellaceae bacterium | reverse complement strand
GCACAATATGTCCTTTAGACAAATCTACTGTTTTTAAAGGTAGGGTTATTTAGGCATATTTAAATTTTTAATAAACATAATAGAAATAATAAAACGTGGGTCACATTGTCGAATAACGACGTTGTGACCCACGTTTCTTTTGTTATATATTAACTATAAACGTTGACGAAGCTTTTTGCCCTCTTCTTCAAAGCCCGGTTTGCCAAGTAAAGCAAACATATTTGATTTGTAGGCCTCAACGCCAGGTTGGTCAAATGGATTTACCCCATTAGCATAACCAGAGATGCCACAAGCCTTTTCAAAGAAGTAAAATAAGCCTCCAATATGTTCAGCATCAAGTTTATCGATAGATATTTTGATGTTAGGCACTCCACCATCGACGTGAGCTAAGATAGTCCCAGCTTCTGCCATGTCGTTTACTTCGCTTATGCGTTTCCCGGCAAGGAAGTTAAGCTTGTCTAAGTTGTCGTCGTCATTTGCTATCACGATGTCGTTATCAGGAGTATTGACGTGTAACATAGTCTC
>JAVVUK010000083.1:0-6346 GCA_036653215.1 Rikenellaceae bacterium | reverse complement strand
CGTCTTGGATATATTGACCCATAGAGTGTAGGTCTGACGAGAAGATCACACTGGCAGGGAACAACCCTTTGCCGTCTTTGCCTTCGCTCTCTCCGTAAAGTTGTTTCCACCACTCACTAAAATATTGCATCTTAGGCTCGAAAGAGGCAAGAAGCTCTATCTTTTTACCCTCGTCGTAAAGTGCTATGCGTGCAGCAGCATATTGCTCTGCTATATTATCTTTAAAAGGCACGTTTTCGCCCGTTAAAGCCTCCATCTCTGTTGCTCCATGAACCAAAGCACTAACATCAACCCCAGCCACAGCAAGGGGAAGCAATCCGACAGGAGTAAGGACTGAGAAGCGTCCTCCCACGTTATCAGGGATTACAAATGTCTTATATCCTTCTTTTGTGGCAAGTTCACGTAGTGCGCCTTTTTTCTTATCTGTAATTGCAATTATGCGCTTCGCTGCTTCTACCTTACCATATCTTGTTTCGATCATCTCCTTTATATAGCGGAACGCTATTGCAGGCTCTGTTGTAGTGCCCGATTTAGAAATGACAATTGCGCCGATCTCTCTGCCATGAAGAATTTCTTTTAGTTCATAAGCATAGTTGCCGCTTATATTTTGCCCTGCAAATATGATAATTGGATCACGATGTTCTTTCTTGAACATTGTAAAAGTCCCGTTTAATGCCTCTAAGACAGCCTTAGAACCAAGATACGACCCTCCGATACCTATTACGACAACTATCTCACAGCTTTGGCGTAAAACGGTTGCTGCTTCTTCAATCTCTTTTAAATTCTGTGCAGTGATAGATGATGGTAGGTTTACCCAACCAAGAAACTCCCTGCCTTTCCCTTGTCCGTTGTGAAGAAGAGCGTTACTTTTTGTTATTCTTTCTTGTTGTGCATTAACCTGCGATAAAGAAACGCCGGCTTTTAGATTTTCTAAGTTTAGTGATATTTTCATTTATGTATAATTAGATTACTTTAGTAATTTAGATAACTTTTCGAACTCGTGACGACTTGATTTCTTCTCATAAAGAATGTTGTAAACGGCATTTACAATCGGCATTTCCACACCAAGCGATGAGGTTATTTTATGAATACATTTTGCGGCATAGTAGCCTTCTGCGACCATGCTTAACTCTAACATAACACTCTTTACCGAATATCCTTTTCCTATCATTGCACCAAAGGTTCTGTTACGGCTAAATTTGGAATATGACGTTACAAGCAAATCCCCAAGATAAGGCGATGTATTTACATCCCTATCTTCGCAAGCATATGTGCTATCAAGGAAATGTTTAGTCTCACGTTCGGCATTTGCAATAAGCACAGCAATGAAGTTATCGCCATAACTTATGCTGCTGCATATCCCTACTGCTAAGGCGTATATGTTCTTCAACACAGTAGAATATTCTGTTCCGTATATGTCAGATAAGATATTTACTCGTATATATTGGCATTCTATTTTTGTGGCTATCAAAGAGGCGTTATTAAGATCTTTACATACCACATTTAGGTATGAGAGTCTCTCTAAGGCGACCTCTTCAGCGTGACAAGGACCTGTTATGAGCCCTAATTGTTTAAAAGGAACGCCAAATTGTTGATTAAAATATTCGGCAACAGTTATAAGATTACCATTATTGTCAACAATACCTTTTATGGCAGAAATGACGAATTTGTCCTCCATAGATACCGCTATGTTATTTGTCACAAGAGGGAGAAACGCCGAAGGAACAGCAAATATAAGTATGTCATATTTGGTTACTACCTCGTTTATCTCGCTTATAATTTCAATCCTTGAGGTGTCGTCAAAGTGTACATCGCTAAGGTAACGAACGTTGATCCCATCCTCAGCCAAACTTTGTTTGACCTCAGGGTTTGTGATAAACCAACCTATCTTTTTCTCGTTCTCTAAAAGTATTTTAACAAGCGCTGTGCCCCAACTACCATAACCTATAACGGCAACTTTAGCATCTGCTTTTATATTATATTCCATTTTAACAACAATTAATTTTACAAAGATAGAAAATTATTTCTTCTTTTCAGCCTCTCTCTTCTTCTCTTTCTTTATTAAACGATCCTTCTGTCTCTCTTTGCGACGCTGTGGACGTTCAGCCCAATACTTCTTATATTGAGCGACTAAATCTGAAAATTTGTTAAAGTCAGCCTTGTAATATACACCAACTCCGCTTTCTTGAAGTCCTTGATTTTCATCGAATGTGTTTATGGTACGTGAGAAGCCTTTCAACACCACGTTCCCAGACTCGTCGATGACCCATGTAAGATAAAAATCACCCGAAAGTTCATTTACATTTGTCGATGCTAAGGCCGCTGAGTTATCCATAAAGTTATAACTGCCCTCAACATCTAAATATAACTTATTTTCCAAAATAGGAGCTGAGACGCTTACCTCAAGCTCGTTGGAAGTCATATCACCCTTAGGACGATAATTTACGCCAAAGTCAAACTTGCCTGTTGGAATAAAATTTTTAATTTGGTTAGTGAAAAACTCTATCCCTGTTGCAGCACCAACGGCAGCTCCAAGATTTGAGTTGTTAGCTTCTGAGCCCGGTGTAGCATAAAAGGTGTTCGAGAAAAGAAGAAAAAATAGTTGTCGAGACACGTCTTCCTCAGTGCTTAACATACTTCTTAGCCTGCTTTGTGTCTCAGGGTTAGCATCTGGCACATCTATGGCGAGTTTTATCGTCGGATTTATAAGATTATCACGTAGTGAAAGGACACATTCAACGTTCACCCTACTTGCATATTCTTTTCCTAATATAGGATCTAAAGACGCTTTTAACTTATATAAGGCATCAACGTTTATCTTAGCACCTAAAGGGTCTCCAGACCAATGGATCCATCCGCCGGGCTTTATGGTGAAGTATTTATCCACCAAATTGAAGTTCGGCAATATGAAACGATATGTCCCTTGTGAAACCACATAATCACCATTCATGGTAAATATCTGATCTTTAGGCGATATATATATTCTAAGGTTTCCTTTACCAGTTGTCTTTATTGAACTTCCGTTAATAGGGTCAACCACAATCTCAGCCTCTAAGTTAGGTTCTATATTAAGATTTAGAGATACAGCAAAGCGAGTGTTAAGTTCGTTTTTCTTCTTTTGTGAACTTATAAAAGAGCGTTGCACATTTTCTGTTAAGCGACGTTGCGCAAAAGTTATGAAGTCTACATCGGAAACAGTTATTTTGTCGTTTAGCGGCATAAAGAATGTGCTATGTTTGGCTGTGGTGGCAGTAACATCAAGGGCTACATTATTTCTATTGCCGTTTACTGTGACACGTCCTGTGCCATAGGCTTTGCCATAGAAGATGTCGTTGTCTGAAGCGGTGCTGTTAAGACAAAGCAAAGCCTCTGGATGTATATCAAAGTTATATTTCACTTTTTTATACTTCTCATTTGTCATATATGCCGTAAATGGAGCTTTATTCCCTTCGTTATCTAATATCAACCCGTCGTCTATTCTATATTGGTTGTCTTTTATTATCGCTCTGCCCGATATGGTGTAAGGCACGTTTGTATATACTATGGTTCCTTTAAAGTCAGGGATATCAACAACTCCATCTATTGCGAAATAGCCGTTCGGATTTGATAACGTTACATCTATGTCTGCCTGCCCTTTGACATCCGAGATTATGGTTTTCATAAACGGAGCTATGAGAGAGACATCGAAATCTTGAAGTTTCACATCTGCAAGATAACGACTTGTCTTTGGCACATAGTCTCCAGAGAGAATAGTATTTCCTTGACTTGCAAATTGGTATAATATGCTACGACTCTCGTCATCCCACCAACTATCGAATATCCCTGCCGGAAGGAGAGTCCCATTTATGTTAAATTTCTCAAATTCAACGTGTGACTCAAATTTCCTGTTATCCTTGTTTTTAAGGGCATATCCTGTTGCGTTACCAGTCATAAACCCAGTTATGTCATACCCATAGTTTTGGAATATGAACTTTCCGGTCTCTACGTTAAAGTTTGTGAAGTCGACCGATATTTTATCCTTGAGGTCATTTCCGATTATGCCGTTTATATTTAGGCGTTGTTCGTTGTTGTATATTGTTGTGTGTTCAAAAGTTATATTTTCGGGAGATATATCAATATAGGAGTCGTTGCTGCTCCATGTCTTATCTTGAATACGGAACAACGAAGGCATTAGGTTTATCCTTATGCTATTTCCTTTTTTAGTGCGACTAATTACGCTCGATGTTTTTATTATGGCTTCTGACTTATCTGTGTGGTTGCTAAATCGTGCCGAAAGGTCTAATTTGTTATTTTCCAAACTTCCCACAAAAATAGAATTTGGGATATATATATTTCCCGCTTCAAGAGAGTTTATCTTTGCAAATATCGAAAGGGCATCTTTCTCATTGTGACAATCTATTGTTACACCCTCCACAGAGGTTTTATTATATGATATTTTTGGCGAGTTTATACGCAAAGATATGATGTCTTCATAAGGGTTAAAGACCAAAGACATTCTTGTGCTGTCGGCAACATTAAGTCCCGGAACAAGGATGTTTGTCAATTGGTTACTCTCCTTAACATTAACTTTTATCATGTAGTAGTTGTCGGCATCACCAGTGCCATTTTTCCTAAACCCTTTATTCTTGGAAAATAAATCGTCCATTTTTTTACTTTCAAAGGCAGGCATAAATTTACCAAGACTCTCCATGAAATATCCGAACACATTACTATACCCCATCACACCCTTAAAATCTACGTCCATAAAGTCAGACTTCATAGATATCTGATTTGTGGTTGTGTTGTTATTAAAGGCTAACGTTATGTCGTGGGAGGTGTTAACAGTATCTACATTACTGATATACTGGATGCTATCTACAAGCACGCCACCCACAAGGTCATGTATGTTACTTCCCGATAAGTCCGCTGTAACGAGACATTTAAGCTTAGAGATACTATCTCTTTTGTTTAGGTTTAGCTTTACAAGATCGACATTTATAAGATTTATGTTTGCATTATATCGATTAGCAGAACTTCCCATGTCTATCTCTCCATTTAAGTTGAAACATAGGTTTTTGTCGCTTGAGGAAACGGTCCCTTTAAGCATATCTCTTGTGTATAAGGCATCCAAAAGAATGTTTTTATAGTCATAACCCTTATATCCAAAATCATCAATGCCACCCACTGCTTTTAAAAATCCTCTGTTTCCCCCTAAGTCTCCTTTTATAACTAAATTAGTGGTTAGCCGTCCTACGTCTTTCACATTTAGATATCGTGAGAGGTCTAACTTAAGGACTTCCAACTTAGCATCCATGCCTAAGTCCCCTTTGTCATTACGTTTTATACCGACTGTTGCAGCAGCAACACCATCTGCTTTTTCTTTGTCGGGATAGATATTCGCTTTTGCCATAAAGTCGTTTATCGTCCCTTGAAAAGAACATATTGCATATATCGGAGTTGCTCCGGTGTTTGTGCTTTTAGGAAGAGGCGTTACCCCCGTAGTTACAAATTCATCTATAAAATCATATACGCCATCTATCGAAGCTTCTACGTTTGGAGCTTTTATGTCGAATACTGTCTCGTGAATATTTGGAAGTCCGCTCATAGAAAATGAGGCATTTTCTATACGTGTTAAACCTGTATCAGCATAACGTACCGAGCCTTTAGCATTACTCAAAACACCATGTAGAGCACCTGCAAACTCAATCCTCATATCCCATTTACGTTTGCGTTTTGTAAATTTGGCAACCGTCGCCATGTGTATAACGCTCTGGTTTATCTCTATGTCCATTGGGACTTTGTGTATGAAGTTAGACAACACCCAATCGTGATAAGACATCTTGACTTTTTTGAAGTCTATATATGAACTGTCAACCTTTAATGAGCCTTTCTCAAAGAGCATCATGCGTGAGGTGATGGTAAACTTATCGATACATATTTTTTCACCTCTAACGCCCGACTGTTCGACAAACTTAAGCCCTGATATGTTCATGTTTATGCTGTCATTTACTATGTCGAGGTTGTTCACATTTCCAGATATGTTGTTTAGCGTTAGGTTTTTGTAGTTTATGCCGTCTTCCACTTCTGGGAAGTTATGTTGTCTAAAACGGAAACATAGGGTGTCTATATTTATTTTCCCTATTAACATACTAAAAGAGCCAGTCTTAGTTTTATTTTTAGATTTCAGCTTGTCTGTTATCTTTTTTATGTTGAGCACCCCTGCGGAGTCGGTCTCAAGATAAAGCTTACTTTTTGAAAGAAGCGTATTGTCGAGCACCACTTTTCCAGTTAATATGCCGAGTGATGAAAGCTTGGTAGAGACATGGTGAGAAAAAAGAAGCGTATCTCTGCCGTTTGGATCTTGCAC
>JAVVUK010000082.1:0-7177 GCA_036653215.1 Rikenellaceae bacterium | reverse complement strand
AGTTGAAAGATGCCGATGTAAATGTAATTTTAAACAGTTTCTGATATGTCAAGATTAATAGATAATAACCTTAACAGGTTGATGGGATTACGATATAAATCACACCCATGGCATGGAGTCGATATAGGAGACAACGCTCCTGAAGATTTGATGTGTTTCATTGAGATGGTAAATACAGACACTGTAAAATATGAGGTAGATAAAGATTCTGGCTATCTTCGTATCGACAGACCTCAAAAATACTCATCTCTGCTTCCAGCCCTTTATGGCTTTATTCCTCAGACATATTCGGGAGAAAATGTGGCTAAAAGGTGTAACGAAGCAATAAATCGTACCGATATTATTGGAGACCATGACCCAGTCGACATATGTGTACTTACAGAAAAGGTGATCCCACATGGTGATATAATAGTCCATTGTCGCCCTATTGGAGGTTTTCGTATGATAGATCGTCAAGAGGCGGATGATAAAATTATAGCAGTCCTCGTTGGGGATGCTGTATATGGAGGTTATCAAGATGTGAGTGAACTTCCTGAGGCTGTCCTCAAAAGGATGCGTCATTACTTCTTAACATATAAAGACATTCCGGGAGAGAAGAGTATGTGTACCATACCTGAAGTCTATGATTGTGCTGAAGCCCAACGTGTTATAGAGGCTTCTATGGAAGATTATAACATACATTTCGGAAATATGTAGTTTTTAAAGATAATGCTATGAAAATAAAGAAGTTAAGTTTTGCTGAGGAGTGTCAAGGGTGGAGTCTTAATGATTTCGCATTTGAAAATCTTATCTTGTTAGTTGGTGCTTCTGGAACAGGAAAGTCACAAACGCTACATTCAATATCTACTCTTGCAGATATTGCTGCTGGTAAAAACGTAGATGGCGTGAAGTGGGATGTTACATTCACGGTCTTTGGCGAGGATGGAGAGATGTCTTATCGTTGGGTCGGGGAGTTTCAAAAATTGAATATACCAACTCATGTGCGTCTTTGGGAAAATGAAGTTCGTTCTAAGATAGTGTCAGAAAGCCTTTATATCGACGACTCTCTTTTTGTTGAAAGGAAAGGAGCGGAGATACTTTATCATGGCAAAGCAACAATTATGCTATCTCCTTATGTAAGTTTCTTAGCTCTCCTAAGACACGAGCAGCCCATATCTCTTGCTTACCGAGCTTTCCGTAAGGTGCTTATGATAGACCGCACAACAGGAGACGACCTTAAGAATGTTAAAAAGCATACCGACCTCTTTAGTCGAGCCATCATGGATAAGGAGCAGTATGACACCATAGATAAAATCCGTCGTTCGGGCTATTCCGCCATCGTTAAGCTTGCTATGGCGCATAACATAAAATCGGAAGTTTATAACGATATAACAGAGCGTTTCATGGAGATCTTCCCTCAAGTTACAGCTGTGAAGATAGCTCCTATTAGTGGAGATAAAGGCTATATGTCTTCAATCCCTTTTGTTCAGATTAAAGAGAAAGGTTCCATTATATGGATCCCTCAATTTAATATGTCGGCAGGTATGTGTCGCACTTTGACTCAAGTGGCAGAGATGTACCTATGTCCTGAAGGTACACTTTTCCTTATCGATGAGTTCGAAAATAGTCTCGGTGTAAATTGCATCGAAGACCTTACTGGAGACCTCCTCACCACAGAAAGAGATCTTCAATTTATTTTAAGTAGTCATAGTGCTTATATTATAAACAATATCGATATGCACTCTTGGCGTTTGCTGTCTCGTAAAGGGACCAATATAAATATGCGTCCTGTGAATGATCTGCTTGACGAGCAGTCGGCACACGAATATTATATGCAGTTACTACAATTGGATGAATACCGCAACGGCAGGTAAGCCTTATAAGTTGCTTTTTCGGCGTTACGCTTTAATTCTAAAATGCTCATGTACTTGATGTACACTCCGCTTTTATAATTAAACCAAGCCTTGAAAAATCTAACTTATAAGACTTACCGAGATTACAGAAGTTGCTTTTTCGGCGTTACGCTTTCCAAATAAAATGCTCACGTACCGTATGTACGCTCCGCTTTTATTCTGAAACCAAGCCTAAGAAGCAACTTATAAGACTTACCGAGATTACAGAAGTTGCTTTTTCGGCGTTACGCTTTCCAAATAAAATGCTCACGTTGCTTTTTGCTTTAGACTTAGATAAGTGAAGATATGAATATATATGTTTTAGTGGAGGGACGGGTGACGGAGATGCAGGTATATGCAAAGTGGATACCTTATCTCATACCGCAACTTACCCAGGTTGATCATCTCTCGGAGGTGAGGGATGATAACTTCTATATGTTTAGTGGATATGGATATCCGAGCATATTACGTCGTTTGGCAGGTACGATATGTGATATTAACCATCATGGCAATATCGATTACCTTGTTATATGTCTCGATTCGGAGGAGGAGAGCATAGAACAGCGATATAAAGTTATAATGAGACGGATGTCTATCTTGCATGAGAAACTGACAAGTCGCACGAAGATAAAAATAATAGTGCATCATCGTTGTATTGAGACGTGGTTTTTGGGTAACAGAGACCTTGATAAATCTAATGTGAGCAGTAACAAGTTACGTCAGATGATAGACGACTATAACATATTTGACCGAGATCCAGAGAAGCTATTGGCAAATAGGCGTATCTTAGAATGCACTACTTCGGCACAATATCATTATAGTTACCTCAAACATCTGTTTAACGAAAATCATATATCCTACACCAAGAAAAATCCTGGACGTACCATTTCCAGAGCCTATCTGAAACAGCTAATACGACGTAATCAAGAGACAGGGCATTTGCCTTCATTTGCCCATTTTGTTCGTTTTTGCAATAAGATAAAAGGAGAGATCATAGAAGCGCAGTAGGTGTCGTGCCAATGGTCTTGAACTTCTTGGGAGACATCCCAATTTGCTGTTTGAAATATTTCCCAAAGGATGATTGGGTTGAAAAGTTGAGGTGGTATGCAATCTGCTGGATCGTCATATCTGAAAATTTCAGTAGGGTCTTGGCTTCCAAGACTACATATTCATTAATCCATTCGGAGGCAGTCTTTCCGCTAAATTCTTTGATTACATACGAAAGGTGATTGGCTGTTATGTTCATGCTTGAAGCATAGAATTTTACGCTATGTTCTTTTGTGTGATTGGTGTTCAGCAGAGTCATAAACTTGTTGAATAAAGTCTCATTATGTTGAATTGCCTTTGTATAGACAGGAGAATTTGTGGCCTCCTTCTCTTTTATAAAAGCAATTACTTGATGTATAAGAGAATAGATAATCCCTTGTATAATATCGTATTTATGACCATTATCTGTCGAGTTTATGGCGTTGACGGCTAATGTATGATAATGTTTAAGTGTATATAGCTCATCGTCAGATAGATATATCTGATTATAGTGATTAATGCCAAGATGTAAAGACAATAGTTTTTGTATGTCTATGTGTGCTTCACGCAAGAGAGTAGCCGAGATGACCACAGCATAAGCCTCAAAATCTTTCATAGATACAATTTGGATAATATCTTCCGGTAGAGAGACCACAATGCCATTTTTGTTAGTGGTATATTTGTTTAGGTTTATCATCCCACATAATTCTCCACTTGTACATACGAGTATGGTAACTGCATCTAACCGACAAGGATAGCGGAACAATTCGTTATACCCTATATTGTTGGTGATTATGATATCGTCATACATAATTTCAGCTTGTATATCCTTGAGCTTTTGTGCTATATATTGGTTAAGCTGAGCTATTGAAATGGCATTTAAATTCATTCTTCTATATTTATTATAGTGTAAAGATATAACAAATAGCTTGATTAATATATTGCTTTATCCGTCATTTGGAACATTTATACCATTAAAAAGACCTTTTCTTATTTGTATATATATCCTACTTTTGTAAATAATTAAATGTTGTTGTCATGAAATACATATTTCAATTTTTCTTTTTCTTGTGTTTCACATCTTGTGAATTGATTGATTATCATCCATATGATGGGCGAATAGACTGTGATGTAGACATAAATAAGAATAATATGAAGCTCATTTCCGAGCGATGCCAGAATAAAGACACCATCTGTTTTGTTATGATGGGCGACACGCAGCGTTCATATGATGAAACAGAGCTATTTGTAAAACATATCAATAGCCGATCGGACATTGATTTTGTGATACATGGAGGTGACATCTCAGATTTTGGAACGAAAAAGGAGTTCGAGTGGGTACACCGTATTATGAAAAAAATGTCTGTTCCATATGTTGCCCTCATTGGTAATCACGATGTTATAGGTAACGGTTATCACGTATACGACAAAATGTATGGAGCTGACAATTTCTCTTTTATAGTCTCTGGGGTGAAGTTCCTTTGTCTTAACACGAATGCCATAGAATACGACTACTCTCACCCGATCCCAGATTTTAATTTTATTGATACTGAGTTACATAATGGTGATTTTGAGAAGACCGTTGTTGTCATGCACGCTCCTCCAGGCTGTGAGCAATTTAACAATAATGTGAAAACGATCTTTCAACGTTATCTTACAAACTATCCCAATCTGCTATTTTGCACTAACGCTCATGGACACTCTACTTCCGTTAATGATCTTTTCGATGATGGAGTAATCTATTATCAATGCGCTTGTATCAATAAAAGAAGCTACCTAAAATTTAAGATATATTCAGATGGTTATAAATATGAAGAGACTTTTTTTTAGTTGTTTGTTGATAATTTTATTTGCTCTGCCCACATATGGTCAGGACACCATTACTGCACATAGATATAATAGATGGCAACGTATGGTGCCTCGTTATGTAAAGGTGCAGTATGCTGGTTCGATAGGTATTGTCTCTGTGGGCACGGGGTGGAACTATGGGCATGAGCATTGGGCGACCGATGTATTGTTGGGTTTCGTGCCTCGATATTCGGACACTCATGCCATGATTACTTGTACTTTGAAACAGCTCTACATCCCATGGAACATCCCTTTAGGTAGTAAATATATTCTTTCGCCTCTTACGTGTGGCATATTTATGAATACGTTATTAGATAGGGATTTTTGGGTTTCCGAGCCCGATAAATACCCAAAAGGGTATTATGGATTTTCCACACGTCTGCGAACGCATATCTTTATGGGACAGCAGTTTACTGTAAAATTACCAGTCAATAAAATTTTCAAATCCGTTGCCGTTTATTATGAGGTTAGTACTTGTGACCTATATCTAATTAGTGCTGTAACAAATAAATACTTGAAGCCTAAAGACTACCTCAGCTTAGGTTTTGGTGTTAAGTTCCAGATATTATAATCAATAGCCTTTAATTTTATTGACAAGTTAAATGCAGCTATGGCATGGTTAACAACGACTCTGTTTGCAAACTTTATCTTTTGCAGGAAGCAATAAGAGTTTCAAATTTGTTGTCCGTCCTATACTTGTGTTTTAACGTGTATAGATGCGAGATGCGTGTCGTTAAAGAAACAGAGTGTCCTTTTATAGGACACTCTGTTTCTTTTTATTTAGAGGTTTTCTTCCCAGTGTGGGTGAAGGCCTTTTGTTTTATCTTTTCACCCTTTTGCTGAGCTACCCATGTCTCGGTAGGATATTCTAATTTGTCGAGTTCTACAATGGCGGCTTTCATGTCGGAAAGTAGCATATCGATGACATCACGGCTGGTGCCTTGACGTACCACGATGCGCATGACGATGAAGTCTTGTATATTCTCAGGTAACGTATATGCAGGAACCATCCAGCCGCTTTCTTGCAATTTCGCTTGCAGGTCGAAGAGCGTCCATTTTGCTTTCTTGGCGTGTTCGGGGTTCATATACCATATAAACAGTGGGTTGACAACTTCGGACGAGTAATTTGTAAATTGAGGCATCTTGCCGATCTCGTCGTGTGCATATTTTGCTATCGTCATACTGTTATATTGGATGTCCTTATATCCGTTAAATCCTAAACGTATAAATTGGTAATATTGTCCTATCACCTGGGCTGCAGGACGTGAGAAGTTGAGCCCTACTTGCGCTATCTCGGCACCTAAATAATTAACACTAAAAGACATAGTGCTTGGTAGATACTTCTTATCTTTCCATACGACCCATCCTAAACCTGGATATACAAGTCCAAATTTATGCCCCGAAGTACTTATTGAAAGCACCCATTTAAGTCGGAAGTCCCATTTCACATCCGGATTTAGGAATGGTAGGATATAACCTCCTGTGGCAGCGTCAATATGAATAGGTATGTCAAACCCTGTTTTTGCGTTATATGCGTCTAATGCCTTATCAAGAGCTTCCACGTCATCGTTAAGCCCTGTCCATGTCACTCCCTCTATTGGAACTATACATATCGTATTCTCATCGCATAGTGCAAGAGCCTCTTCGGCATCAAGGGTGTTGTGCTTCAACGTTAGAGGCACCGTACGCATCTCTATTTGCCATAGCTGACCAAACTTCTCCCACACCACTTGAAAGCCTGAAGAAATAACGAAATTGGGCTTATCGAAAGGTTTACCGGCTGCTTTACGTCTGTCTCGCCAACGCAACCATGCCGCAACACCGCCAAGCATACAAGCCTCTGATGATCCTATGGCAAGAGCTCCGGTCTTCCATTGGTTCTTCTCTGGAGTGTGCCATAGGTTGGCGATCATGTTTATACATTTAGCACTCATCTTAGCCACACGTGGGTATTCGGTCTCGTCGATGTAATTCACGTTTATAGCCTCATTCATCAACTTAGTGGCATACTTGTCCATATAGGTGGTTACAAAGGTGGCGAAATTGAGGCGTGGCTGCGTTTGTGGAAAAGTCTCGTCTTTAACCATCTGATAGGCTATTTCTGGTGTTGTGGGTTCTTGGGGTATGGTCTCCCAAGCTGCAGGATTGAGCATCTCATCCGATCCGAAGACCGATGTCGTTACGTTGTCTTTTCTTTTTTTAGTGTCCATAGTTGTAAGATTAGAAGTAAATAAAAACATATCTAATCAAGAACTGTGCAAGAACAGTACTCATCACCATTTTATTTATATTGTGATAGATGCTTACCGAATTAGAAAGAGAGAGATTAAAGTATTTACTTTAATCTCTCTCTTTGATGTTGTTTCTGAATGAGCGAAAAACGAGACTCGAACTCGCGACCCTCAGCTTGGGAAGCTGATGCTCTACCAACT
>JAVVUK010000081.1:0-7238 GCA_036653215.1 Rikenellaceae bacterium | reverse complement strand
ATCATAGACTCTGTGGTTGAACTCTTTGTGGCTCTATTCTCGGTCTCTTTCATAACATTCTTCTTTCTAAAAGAAGATCGTTTATTTAAGAGTATAGTGCTCAACCTATTCCCTCGTAAGTTTGAGAATGGCGTAGACCAAGCGATAGACAAATCTATCGCTTTGCTTTCAAAATATTTTATCGGTTTGATGTTAGAATCTTTCATCAAAGTGGTGATCATAACCTTTGGGCTTTACTTCATAGGCATAGACTTTGCCACATCTATAATTGTGGCTCTTATTACAGGAGTGCTCAATGTGATCCCTTATATCGGACCTCTCATTGGAGCTGTCGTGGGCATCCTCTTATCACTCACCTCCGACGGTATTACCGCAGATCAGATATATCCTCTGTTCTGGCAGATGACGATTTTATTTTCAGTCTTTCAACTTATTGATAACATTATTCTTCAACCTTATATATACTCAAGTAGCGTTAAGGCACACCCTTTAGAGATATTTATCGTCATACTCCTTGCCGGAAGTATGGCAGGTGTCATGGGGATGTTACTTGCGATACCGGCATATACCGTTTTGAGGGTCTTTGCAAAGACATTTTTCCAAGATCTGAGTGTAGTACAAAAACTTACTGACAAAATATAAATGAAAAACATTCAAGAGCTTCAGCAGATTAGTTCGCAAGTACGACGTGATATCGTTCGTATGGTAGCGGATGTGGCATCCGGTCATCCCGGAGGGTCATTGGGTTGTGCCGATGTAATTACAGCACTTTATTTCAACACTTTACGTCTCGACCCTAAAAATTTCACAATTAAAGGTAGTGGAGAAGATCTTTTCTTCCTCTCAAATGGGCACATCTCACCAGTTTGGTATAGTGTCCTTGCCCATCGTGGCTTTTTCCCTGTTAAGGAGCTATCTACATTTAGGCTTTTACATTCACGCCTACAAGGACACCCGACTCCTGCTAAAGGACTTCCTGGTGTGCGCCTTGCCTCAGGGTCTCTTGGACAAGGGTTGTCAAACGCTATCGGATATGCAACGGCAAAACGCATGGATGGCGATGATAAACTTGTGTTTGTACTTATGGGAGACGGTGAGACAAATGAGGGACAGGTATGGGAGGCTTCTCAATATGCAGGGGCGAAACATATCGATAACCTTATCGCTATTGTAGACTGGAATGGACAACAGATAGACGGCACTTGTGAGGCTGTCCTTTCTTTAGGAGATTTCCCTGCACGTTGGAAAGCACTTGGCTGGACTGTCATTATAATGAACAATGGTAATGATATGGCGGATGTCGTTAAGACGCTTGATGTTGCAAAGGCAGAGTGTGGCAAAGGGAAACCTGTTGTTATACTTATGAAAACGGAGATGGGTTATGGTGTCGACTTCATGTGTGGAACAAACGCATGGCATGGCAAAGCTCCATCGCAAGAGCAAAAAGATAAAGCATTATGTCAGATCCAAGAGACATTAGGAGATTATTAAGCATTATTTGAAAATGAAAAAATATACTATAATAAACGAAAAAGATACTCGCTCAGGCTTCGGAGCAGGGCTTTTAGAAGCTGGAGAGAAAGATAAAAACGTGGTAGCTCTTTGTGCCGACCTTATCGGATCGCTTAAGATGGACGCTTTTATCAAACAATTTCCTGATCGCTTTCTTCAAACAGGCATCGCTGAAGCAAACATGATAAGCATGGCAGGCGGACTTGCAGCAGCAGGGAAAGTTCCTTTTGCAGGGACTTTTGCAGCCTTCTGCACAGGGCGTGTATATGACCAAGTACGTCAATCTGTCGCTTACTCTAACACAAACGTGAAAATTGCAGGTTCTCATGCCGGCATAACATTGGGAGAAGACGGTGCTACACACCAAATTTTGGAAGATATAGGTCTCATGAAGATGCTTCCTAATATGGTAGTCATAAATCCATGCGACTATAACCAAACAAAAGCGGCAACCATTGCTGCTGCAAAATATGTAGGACCTGTATATCTTCGTTTCGGACGACCTGTAGTTCCTAACTTCACTCCTGAAGACCAAGAATTTGTAATTGGGAAAGCCGTTAAGTTAAACGAGGGTAAAGATGTGACTATAATAGCCACAGGACACCTCGTTTGGCAAGCCATAAAGGCTGCTGAAGTGCTTGAGGAGAGCGGTGTCTCTGTCGACTTGATCAATATACACACCATAAAACCACTTGACACAGAAGCGATCTTAGCCTCTGTCACAAAAACAGGTTGTGTGGTTACGGCGGAGGAGCATTTCCTAAACGGAGGACTTGGCGACAGTGTTGCTCAATTCCTTTCACGTTGTTTCCCTGCTCCGGTAGAGATGGTAGCCATCGACGACACTTTTGGTGAGAGTGGCAAACCAGCTGCTTTGATGACCGAATTTGGCTTAGACGACAAAGCGATAATCGCTGCTGCCCAAAAGGTTATAAAAAGAAAATAGACTCTTTAGACCATTGTCTAAAACCGACTAAATATCGGCAAAATAAATCCTGCTTCTTAGCATAAAGCATTTCGCTATTATGCTAAGAAGTTGTTTTAAACAGACTCTTACAAGAAAGATAAGTATAATAATCATGGTATCAATCATAACTGTGAACTATAATGGATATAAAGACACTTGTGAACTTATACAAAGTCTTTATAAATATGAAAGCTATCCATTCGAAATCATCGTCGTAGATAATGCTTCCCCTTCTGGTGATGGGGAACTATTAAAAGATACATTTCCAGATCTAAAGATTGTATGTAGCCATAAAAATATCGGGTTTGCTGGAGGTAACAATTTGGGCTATCAATATGCACAAGGTGAATATATCTTATATATGAACAATGACATGGTGATAAACAAACCATTCCTTCAACCCCTTGTCGATCGTCTTCAATCATCAAAGTCCATAGGTGCTGTTTCTCCTAAAATAAAGTATGAGCATCATCCAGACATCATTCAGTATGCAGGATCAACGGCAATGAATCCGATACGTGTAGGTAACAATCTTATAGGTGTTAACGAGAAAGACAATTGCCAATATGACAAGGCTCGCATAACAGCCTTTCTACATGGTGCTTGCATGATGACATCACGTGAAGTAATAAATAAAGTAGGGCTAATGACCAATATATATTTCCTCTTTTATGAGGAACTGGATTGGAGTCTGCAAATTCAATATGCAGGATATGAGATATGGTATGAGCCTAAAGCATACGTATTGCATAAAGAGAGCATGACAATCAAACCAGGTACTCCGTTACGTTTATATTACCTTACTCGCAGTCGGATTTTGTTTACTCGTCGCAACTATACCCATATCCATAAAGTTATCGCATTATTATATCAAATAATGATTGTCATTCCTAAAAACATATTGGTTTATCTGTTACACAGGAAAACAGATATGCTTATCGCCTTTATTAAAGGAAGTTATCACGGATTTAAAGATAAAATACAATAAAGAGTTTCGTTTTTTTATAATAATTTTATCGTGTGAGAGGAGAGATGTGGTTAGTGCCTTTGAAAAGAAGAGTTGTGGTTCTCTGACCTTTATATTCTATGGCTTTTATCATGGGAATGGCTCCTGTGGCGACGCTTTTTATAAAAGGACGAAAGAGGATGTTGGCAAGTGGGTCAAACCAACGGTGCATAGTTATTATAGATGTATTTACAACGCCCGGATCTACTCCGCATACCATAATACAGGGAAGCCTATCGTTTAGTTCTATCGTATATCGTGACAATAATAACTTAGAATTACTATAATTTTTTAAACTCATAAATTCCTTCTCTTGCTGAGCGATCTCCTTTTCGGACAGCTTTTTATCTTCCCACATATGTATAGTGCAAGACAATGTATTTATGATTTTCCCTTTCACAGGATCGAGATTGTCTATAAGCGACTCTGTTAACCGTTTTGCTGAAAGGAAATTCACTTGTAAAGAAGTCTCATAGCCGTCTATCGTTGTCGTAAACTTAGGAGATATGACCCCTGCATTATTTATCAGAACGTCTATTGTGCCGCCAAATTGCTCTACACGCTCTTTAACCATTGAAATAAAACCGTCAACAGAGCTAAAGGAACACATATCTATCGGAATGAAGAAAAGCCTCTCTTCGCTATTTAAAGAGGTGCTCTTTTCAAGATCTTTTCTTACTTTATCTCCCTTCTCAAAATTGCGACACGAGGCAAGGATGATGTAATTGTTAGATAATAGATATTTACACACTTCAGCGCCTATGCCTCCTGTGGCTCCTGTTATTACGGCTATTTTATTTTTTTCTTTCATCTATTTCATCATGAATTTAACCTTCTTACGTACCCACATCTTAAAAACAGTGGGTAGCATCATATATATAGGTTTAAAAAGGTGATTTATAGCTCCTGGTATAAATTCTTGCCTTCCTTTAAACAACTTGTAGATCGCCTTGTGAGCCAACTTTTCAGGTTTGTATATTATCCCAAGCTGCACCCCTAATTTCTGTAAGTTTTTAGGTAACCTATATAAATCGGTGGCAACAGCACCCGGCGAGACGACCATCACATTGACACCACATTCTCTCATCTCATAATGAAACGCTTTTGTAAAAGTGTGGATGTATGACTTTGTAGCGGTATAAAGAGAAATGCCTGGAAATGGCGTATGCACAGAGATAGACGACATATTTAAGATATATCCCTTTCTCTTATTACGCATCTCCTCACCATATAATCGGCATAATTTTGTGACTGTCATAATATGTAGGTTTATAATAGTCTCAATCCTCGACATATCGCAATTTATAACGTCGTTAAAGAAAAATACACCTGCATTATTTATAAGAATGTCGATATGTGGGTAAAAGTCGAATACCTTTTGTGCCGCATTATCCACAGCAAGGTTTTTATAAAGTCCAACGATCCACTGTCTATCTATCGGGAGTTGTCCTACAAGTCGGATATTCTCATCTTTGTCCGTCTCGACAAGAAAACTACAATTTTCAGAATTTGTTTGTTGTGCTATGTTTGCCGCAACATCTTTAACTTCAGACATTTGATTACTAATAAGGATTACGTTAAACCCTTTTTGCGCCAATTCGGCAGCATAACAAACCCCTATGCCAGAACTTGCTCCCGTCACTAACGCCACAAGCCTTTTATTATCGTCCATCTCTTTCTAACTTTTCTATCTCACGTTTTAGTTGTGGAGGAAGCTCTTCTTTGAGGTTGCAATGACACGCCATTTCTATTGTGTACATACGTCCTATGCAATAGTTAGAGTGTTTACAATTACATCTCTCCAGTCCTCCATTTTTCATTTTATTAACAAACGCAGGATCATTTAACAAAGCACGCCCCATTTGCACAAATTCAAATCCATGATCCAATACTTCGTCTATCTTAGCACGAGAGACGAGCCCTCCCACATATATAAGGGGTAAATCGGGCATCGCTTTGCGAAATTCGAGTGCATCGTCTAAAAAGTAAGCTTCTTCAAAAGGGACAGAAGGGATCATCCATTTCCCTGCTAATTTGACACCAAACTTAAGCCACCATATATTCATATAATGGGTCAACGTCTTAAAAGGCATAGCTCCACGCATCACATACATCGGTGCTTTACTGACAAACCCACCACTAAGCACCAACCCATGTACCCCACATTTCTGTAATTCTTTAGCAATAATAAGCCCCTCTTCTATGTCGTTACCACCCTTAAAGCCATCTCTCATATTAGTCTTTGCCACGATAGCCATGTCGCCACCTGCCGCTTCCATAACTTCAGACATACACATTTTCATAAAGCGCATTCTGTTTTCAAGGTTTCCACCATACTGATCGTGCCTTTTATTGGTATATGGAGATAAAAACTGACTTATCAAATAGCCATGCCCTGCGTGCACCTCTACACAGTCAAATCCCGCATCACGAGCTAACTTTACACCATGTCCAAAATCTTTAGCCATTTGTATCATCTCCTTTTCCGATAATTTACGATAAAAAGTAGGAGAATATATGTTAAAGCCATTTGAGGCTGAGACGGGAGTACATTTGGTGATCGAACGATGGCTCATGTTTCCACAATGACCTATCTGGATTGAAGCCGCTGCCCCTTCGGCATGAACAGCATCTGTGATTTTACGCAAACCCTCAACCGCTTCGGGGCGTAATAATAGTTGATCGGCAAACGACAACCCACTTTGAGAGACAGAAGCATAAGCTATTGTTGTCATCCCAACGCCACCTGCCGCCACACTTTTATGGTAATCATATAACATCTCAGAGGGATTGTTGTGTGTTGCCATATTTTCAAAAGCAGCAGAACGTATAGTCCTGTTACGTAGGGTTATTGGTCCCAATTTCTCTTGCGAAAAGAGGAGACTTTCATTTCTATTCCCCTTGTCTGTCTTATCCTTTTCTTCGATCTCCATTTTTGTTCTTTCTAATATATTCTTGGTATAATACGTTTTAAACGTTTCCCCTCCATCTGTTTGGTAAATTCTTTCTTGTAACGATTATATATCATTGCCGCACGTGGAACAAGGTTAGCAAAGGTCCACCACGCAAACACAAGCCCCGAATAGCTCCATGTAAGTACGGCAAATCCTACCCACTCTACTATCTCCCCAAAATAATTTGCCGACGTAACATAATTATACATCCCTCCACGAGGAAGATAATGATTTGTATCGCCTGGTTTACGTAAATTTCTTACTATGCTGTCTGATTTTATATTTATAGACATACCCACAAAAAACAAAATTGTCCCTATTATAAATTGTGGGGTATAGAGCCAACTTGAAGTATATCTGTCTGATGCAGAGATATAAAACAACCATCCTCCTTGCATAATAGCATTAAGAATATTAAATGTGATACCCATTAAAATTATGGAAAGAGGCATTTTGCTGGTTCCCTTAATAAGAAAAGGGAAGATAAACGATCGTTGTATATAGTGGCTCTGAAATATTAAGAACATAACGAGTAAAGCAGGCTCAAATCGTCGTTCGCTAAAGACCCAAAGCATACACATCACAATAAATACGGGGCTTTCCATGAGCACCCATCCTAATTTATTGTTTATGGCAGGTCCCCATTTTTGAGATGCAAATTTCCCATATCCGGCTGTAACAAAATACAACGCCACAAACACTGCTAACGCCGTAATGCTCATTAACACCAAAAAAATAGTATAATATCTATCCATAATTGTTGTCTTTCAATTTTTGATTTTGTCAGGTCTAATTTTCT
>JAVVUK010000080.1:0-7281 GCA_036653215.1 Rikenellaceae bacterium | reverse complement strand
CTCCTCCTTTTAGTAAAATTAAGGCTGACGATTTTCTTCCTGCCATAAAAGAACTTATTACTAAAGCGAAAGAGGAGATAGATACCATTGCGACAAATAAAGATGTCGCCACATATCAAAATACCGTTGAGGCATTAGAATATGCCACTATACCTTTAGATAATGTAGCTGCGATTTTGTTTAACCTCAACCACGCACATACATCGCCTAAGATACAAAGCACAATGATGGAGGTTGCCCCCATGCTCGCCTCGCTATCTAACGACATATCACTAAATAGCGATCTTTTTTCTCGTATTAGTGAAGTTTATAAAAATAGGAATTCTTTAACAAAAGAACAAAAACGACTTACACAAAGGAGCTATGAGGGCTTTGTACGTGGAGGAGCTAACTTAAAAGAACCTGCCAGTTCACGATATAGGGAAGTCACAGAAGAACTATCAACCCTCACAGAGATGTTTACTCAAAGGGTGCTTGCTGCGACAAACGACTACATCCTTCATCTCACAGACCAAGCTCAACTTGAAGGTCTTACTAACATGGCTATCGACTCGGCAAAGCAAGAGGCAGAAACACGAGGATTAGAAGGTTGGGTAATAACACTTCAAGCACAAAGCTTTATGCCATTTCTTAAATATTCGACTAACAGGGAACTGCGACATACCATTTGGAGCGCATATAACAGTCGTTGTTTTAAAAGAGACGAAAACGATAATCAAGAAGCCATACAAAACATTGTAAATCTTCGTTTAGAGATGGCTAACATATTGGGTTATAAAAGTTATGCCGAATATGTGTTAGAGGAGAATATGGCTAAAGACAGCCTTACGGTAATGAATTTTCTTGACTACCTATTAAAATATTCACTTACAGCAGCACAACATGAGATAGACGATATATCTGAATTTGCCGCCACTTTAGGACATAAAGGAAGACTTGAGGCATGGGACTTCTCCTTTTATAGCGAGAAGTATAAAGAGGAGCATTTCTCTTTATCAGAAGAGATGTTAAAGCCTTATTTCCAATTAGATAACGTCGTGAAAGGGCTGTTTTCGATAATTGAGGAACTTTATGGAATAACATTTAAATATGACCCTGAAATAGAAAAATATCACGATGATGTAGAGGTATATCAAGTTTGGGATAAAGACAATCTTATCGCTATCTTATATTTAGACTTCTTCCCTCGTGAGAGCAAGAGCGGCGGTGCATGGATGACCTCTTTCCGTGATCGCACAAAAGAAAACATACCTCTTATTTCTGTGGTATGCAACTTCACCAAGCCTACAGCCAAAGAACCATCTCTGTTGACCTTTAACGAAGTGACGACCATTTTCCATGAAATGGGACACGCTCTACACGGCATTTTCTCAATTGGAAATATGCCTTCCATTTCGGGTACTAATGTTGCAAGAGACTTCGTGGAGCTACCATCACAGATAATGGAAAATTGGGCTTTAGAAAGCACTTTCCTAAGTCGTTTTGCTATTCATCATAAAAATGGAAATGTGATGCCGGCAGAGCTTGTTGATAAGATAATCGCTTCACGTAACTTTCTAAGCGGCTACCAAAGCGTGCGTCAACTATCTTTCGGATATGTAGATATGGGGTGGCACACTATTGAAGAACCTCTTACCGTTAGTGTTAAGGAAATGGAAAGCGTCTCATCTTCAAAATGTAGGCTTTTCACTCCACAACAAGACACTTGCCTATCTACCGCCTTCACACACATATTTTCAGGAGGATACTCGGCAGGTTATTATAGTTATAAGTGGGCAGAGACATTAGAGGCAGATGCCTATTCTTTATTTCAAGAAAAGGGAGTTATGGACAAAGAAACAGCAAATCTGTTTCGCCAAGAGATACTCTCTCAAGGAGATATGGAAGATGCGATGGATCTATACGTCAAATTTAGAGGACGTGCTCCACTTGCCGATGCACTACTATTTAAATTAGGACTAAAAACAGAGCATGATGCGTAAATTAATATTAATTTTACTTACCTTTGCGATCTATGGTTGTGATGATGAGGATTATGATACAAATCTAACCTCACAAACAAAATCTATTGAGTCTTTTGTTTCGAAATATCCACACCAAATACAAGATGGTGTCTATGTTATCGTAACAGAAATTGGCGAGATTGGTGCTTCTACCATATCTGTGGGTGACTCCGTATATATTAACTACACAGCAATGAATTTCACCACAAAGCCAGACTCTATAATAACAACCAATATTAAAGAGGTTGCAGAAAAAGAAAAGCTCACAACCCCTAAAGAGATGTTAGTTCCTTTTGGGATAAAATGGGGCACTACACCTCTAATTCCCGGATTAGCAGGTGCTCTGAAATGGGTTACAAAAGGAGAGTCTATACTTGCCATCATGCCTTTCAATTTAGGCTATGGCGACGATTGGCATAGCATGGTACCGCCATATACTGCACTTGCATTTGAAATACAAATAGTAGACATAATAAAGAGAGATGAAAAATAATAATATATTAATTACTGGTCTTTTGTTCTTATTTGTGCTTTCATGCACAGGAGACGATTTATCAGATAGCAATAGCATAACCAGCATCCAGACATTAGATGCGTGGATGGAAAAAAATAAGCCTGATGTTCCTAAATATAAAGAGGGCTTTTACCTATCTATAACTCACGACCCCAACATAACAAAGTCTAATCCACCTGTCGACACTTCTGTTGTCGGGATCTCTTATTGTGTCAAAACGCTCGATGGAAACTATGTTGCAAACACAAATGCTCAGACAGCACGTATCTTAGGGAAATTTAGCAATAAGACCAACTATGTACCTTTCACCTTCGTCCTTAAATATTATTATCATTACAACGGCATGAATGCTGCCATTTATGAAGCATTGAAAACTATGAGCAAGGGTGATACCGCTGAGATGTATCTATCTGTGGGATGGGCTTATGGCGGTAATAAAGTAGATAGCATCTATTTAGGATTTACAGGAAATCGTTATCTTCCTGCCGGGAAAATAGTACATATAAGTCTAACACTCGATTCGATAGTAAACAAACCCTTAATAGCACAAGAATATCTAATCTCCGATTATGTGAAGGCGCATTTCAGCAAAGAAAGCATTCCTGTAAAAAAAGGCATCTATAAAGATATATTAGTAGAAAATAATATAGCTAAAGACACTATTCCTTCAGACACATCGCTCATGATAGACTATATAGGATACCTGCCTAACGGTTTTGTGTTTGACACTTCTTTAAAAGGAATTGCCGAAGAGCGTCGTATATACAACCCAAGTAGTAAATATAAACCCATAACCTATACCTATAACAGACGTGATACTTCTAATTATAGCGGCATGATCAAAGCATGGAGGCACGTCATCTCAACTATGAAACTTGGTGAACAAGCTATTTTTATAGCCGATGCATCATATTGCTATGGGAATAGTGGTAAATATGAACAAAATGCAACTCTACTGCCTGTATATACGCCACTTATATTTTTCATACACGTGCTATCTCCTGCCGAAGCAGCAAAAAGAGAAGAAGATTTAGATGAATAATGATAATAGTGGCATTATATATTTAATGCCAACCCCTATTTCAGAAGATGAAGACTCAATAAAACATCTTCCTCAATATAACCTTGATATATTAAAAGGGATTAACTATTTTGTTGTCGAAAACACTCGCACGGCAAGACGTTTCATAAGCAAGTGTAAATTGGGTATCGTGATAGACTCACTAACCTTTGTTGAGTTAAACGAACACACCCCTTCACAAGAGGTAGAAGAACTTTTACGTCCTATCCTCGATGGAGAAAATTGTGCCATAATGTCGGAAGCAGGCGTTCCTGCCATTGCCGATCCGGGAGCAGAACTTGTTGCCGCCGCCCACAGAAAAGGCGTTCGTGTTATCCCACTTGTAGGTCCTTCCTCTATCATAATGTCACTCATGGCATCTGGCATGAATGGTCAATCTTTCGCCTTTAACGGTTATCTTCCGATTAAAGAAGACGCTCGTACAAAACGCATCAAAGAATTAGCACACAGAGCAACGGCTGAAGGACAATCACAAATTTTTATCGAAGCACCATATCGCAATGAGACTCTCGTTGCCGCCCTCCTTGAAAAGCTATCTCCAACTATGAGGTTGACAATAGCAATCAATATATCGGCAGCAGCTGAACAGATAAAGACCTTAACGGTCAACGAATGGCGCAAAAGTGATCTTTCAAAATTCGACCTCCGAAAAAATAATGCAATTTTTGTAATTGGATAATATTTTATAACTTTACTGCATTAAAACACTCAAATTATGAGCAAATCAAACAAAGAAATCGTTTCAGAAGCAAAGGTTTCGCTTTCTGGGAAATGGGGTGAGGCAGCTATGGTTACAACAATATACCTCGTCATATCTATTGTTGTATCGTTCATCTTAAGCCTTTCACCACACATGACAGTGCTTACTGTCTTTATATTAGCTCCGCTAACACTTGGTTATACCAAATATTGCTTAGACATAAAAGCAGGCATATTCAACGAGTACCCTATTCTTTTCCGTTGGTTTAAAGTCTTTTATATTAGAGCGGTCTTAACGTATATCATGATGACGATCTACATTCTCCTTTGGACACTTCTTTTCATCGTTCCGGGAATAATAAAATCGTTCTCTTATTCTCAAGTGATGTTCATCTTAGCTGAAGACGACAACATAACACCATCGGCAGCTCTTCGTAAAAGCGAAGATCTGATGAGAGGCTATAAAATGGCTTATTTCTTACTTAACCTACGTTTCATAGGTTGGGGCTTCTTGTCTCTTCTCACACTTGGTATCGGATCTATATGGTTTGTACCATATATCACAACTGCACAAGCAGGCTTCTATAATGACTTAAAAGAAGGTTATACCCCATGCTCTGAAGCCAACAATTGCAGCTGCTGTTAATATAGATAATGACTATAAAACTAAATATACGGCAGCTTCTCTTTAATGGGAAACTGCTGTTTATCTTTATATGTACCATCATAGCTATCGGCTCATTACTCCTCTCAGGTCGTATAGCAGAAGAGCTACGTGCAAAAGAAGTTCAAGAGGTACGTCTATGGTCTATGGCGATATCACAACTCGGCAATGACAATCAAGAATACGAACAAAACTTCAAGACCTTAGCAATAGACATCGTCGGGACAAATACCACAATCCCGACAATCATGACAGACGACAATCTCAAAGTTATAAGTTATCGTAACATCCCCAAGCTAATCACCAAAGACCCTGCAAAGTTGCAACTTTTCATAACACGCATGGCACGGAGCAACAACCCTATTGTCGTAAATGGTTTCAACGGAGTTAAACATTATATATTCTATCAAGAGTCTTCAACCTTGACCTTACTTAAGCTATTCCCTTATATACAACTTTGTATCATCGGGATATTTGTGCTTTTTAGCTATATAACGCTACGATCCTCAATCCGAAACCAACAAAACATGGTGTGGATAGGGATGGCTAAAGAGACAGCTCACCAGTTAGGCAGCCCTACCTCCTCTCTACTCGGATGGCTTGAATATCTGAAATCGCAAAATGCAGACCCCATAGCTCTTGAAGAGATAAACAAAGATATCTCAAGGCTTCTTAAAGTTGTTGACCGTTTCTCAAAAATCGGCTCGACAACGCAAATTGAGCCACGTAACATAAAAGAGATAATAAGCGGCACGGTCTCTTATTTTCAAAAGCGAATTCCTAAGAACGCAAATCTCACATATATAAACAACGAGACCAATCCTCTTCAAGCAATGGTCAACGAAGCACTTTTTGATTGGGTTATCGAAAATCTAATTAAAAACGCAATAGACGCTGTTCAAGGGAAAGGCTCTATCACCGTCACCACCTCAGACGACGATAAATACATATATATCGACGTTGCCGATACTGGTAAAGGAATGCCGAAGTCATCGTTTGAGAAAATATTCAATCCCGGATTTACAACAAAGACACGAGGCTGGGGATTAGGGTTATCACTAAGCAGACGTATAATAAAAGAATACCACAAAGGGAAAATATATGTGGCTCATTCGGAGATTGACAAAGGCACAACAATGCGTATAGAACTAAAACGTCTATAAAAAAACACGGAAATATTTGGATGATAAATATATTCTCACTACATTTGTGCCACGAAAAAGATCCTTGCTGACCTATGGTGTAATGGTAACACAGCTGATTTTGGTTCAGTCGTTCGAAGTTCGAATCTTCGTAGGTCAACAAAAAAACGAGATAAGCAAATTGCTTATCTCGTTTTTTATTTATATCTTTGTCATTAGAGAGTTAATTTAAACAATACTTCATTGGACGACGTTTATAACCCCATGGTGATAGCCATAATATTAGTTTTATTATCAATCACCTTAAATGCAATATCAAATTTTAGAATGTCATTTGAGCTACTCAATGACAATGTTATATTAGAAGACATCAAAGCCACTAATCAAACGAGTGTTGAAAGGCTTCTCTATGCTCGTGATAGGATCAGTGTAACCATCACCCATGCAACCATAATCCTATCTACCATAATCACCATTCTGCTATTTCTGTTGTTAAGTAGATATTGTTTAACTACAAATCATACTCTTATAGCCACAGCCATCAGCAGCATAATACTACTCTCTCTCTTAGTATACACAATACCTGCTTTAGCTGTAAGGTCGTCAAAGACACGTTTTATACTACACAACATATACATAATCAACATATGTGTATTCTTGCTATACCCTCTAACATGGATTTTAACTAAGATTAAGCCTAACGACGGAGTTAGTATGTCATCTGATGGTGATGATAAAAGCATATCTTTAGAAGAACTTTCTGAGGCGGTAGAGATCGTTTCTAAGTCGTCGTCTCCAAACGACCGTAAGATATTAACTGGTTTAGGTTGGTTTGTAGATGCTAAGGTAGATGAGATCATGACCCACAGAACAGACATGGTGGCTTGTGAGATAGGTAATAGTTTTGATGATATAAAAGAAACTTTCATATCGTCTCGCTATTCTCGTATTCCGGTATATCAAGACGACATAGACCATATAATAGGAGTGATGTATGTTAAAGACATAATAGAACATATCAACACCCCAAATTTCGATTGGAAAGCACTTATGCGTAAGCCTATCTTTATCGACGACGAGGCATTTGCCAAAGATCTTCTACTTCAGTTTCAAGCACGCAAAGAACACCTTGCAGTTGTCGTTGACCAATATGGCTCTACACAAGGCGTTGTTACAAT
>JAVVUK010000079.1:2056-7294 GCA_036653215.1 Rikenellaceae bacterium | reverse complement strand
ACTTGTTAAATTTGAGTATTCTCTCGGTATGTAATATCTCCCTTGTAAATCTCATTGATAAAAACATCAAAATTTGAAACAAAGTTAATTTTTTTAATTAATTTTACAATCTAAAACATATTAAATTTATTCAAGCCGGTGTTGTTTAATGCACCACAAATAGACGATAAGATTATGAATAGCAGACAGATAAGAAAAACTTTTCTTGACTTTTTCCAATCAAAAAATCACCATATTGTTCCTTCTGCCCCTATGGTTGTGAAAAATGACCCTACGCTGATGTTTACAAATGCAGGAATGAACCAATTTAAAGATATATTTCTTGGTAATGTGCCTGCCTCATATCCACGTGCGTCAGACTCTCAAAAGTGTCTTCGTGTATCTGGTAAACATAATGACCTTGAGGAGGTTGGGCATGACACATATCACCATACTATGTTTGAGATGTTGGGCAACTGGTCTTTTGGAGATTATTTCAAGAAGGAGGCTATCGAGTGGGCGTGTGAACTTTTGTTTGATGTTTATAAATTGCCTAAAGACAGGGTTTATGCTACTGTATTTGAGGGAAACAAAGAAGATGGAGTTGCTTTTGATAAAGAGGCATACGATATATGGAAATCTATAATTCCGGAAAGTCAAATTCTTACAGGTAACAAAAAGGATAACTTCTGGGAGATGGGTGAGGTTGGTCCTTGTGGTCCTTGTAGTGAGATACATTTCGACCTTCGTGACGATATTGATAGGGCTAAGGTGTCGGGTGTAGAACTCGTAAATAAAGATAATCCTCTTGTCATAGAAATTTGGAATTTGGTGTTTATGCAGTTTAATAGGTTGAGTGATGGATCGTTGCATCCGCTACCAAATAAACACGTCGACACAGGAATGGGTTTTGAACGTCTATGTATGATCTTAGAAGGCAAGAAGAGTAATTATGATACCGACATATTCCAAGATTTAATACAATCGTTGGCAAAAATTTCTGGTTTATCTTATGGTGCTAATGAAAAGTCGGATATAGCAATGCGTGTTATCTCGGATCACCTTAGAGCCATAGCATTTTCTATTGCAGACGGTCAAGTGCCTTCAAATGCTAAAGCAGGGTATGTGATACGTCGTATCTTACGTCGTGCTGTGCGTTATGGATATACATACCTAAATCTTAAAGAGCCTTTCATCTGTAAAATGGTGCCTACCCTTGTCTCTGATATGGGAGACCAATTTCCGGAACTTAAAGCTCAAGAAGTCCTTATAACAAAAGTTATTGAGGAAGAGGAGTCTTCGTTCTTGCGTACTTTAGCGGTCGGCATAAATATGCTTGATACCATCATCGCCAAGATGAAGAACTCTAATGAAAAGACGCTTTCAGGAGTCGATGCCTTTGTGCTTTACGATACTTACGGTTTCCCATTTGACCTTACAGAACTGATATGTAAAGAAAATGGTGTTTCTGTCGATGGCGTAGAGTTTGAAAAAGAGTTACAAAAGCAAAAGACACGTTCACGTAATGCTGCTGTTACAGAAAAGCAAGATTGGATCGAGATTTTCCCTATTGCTCAAAGTATGTTTGTCGGTTACGATCGTCCTTCTTGCAAAACTCGTATTGCTCGTTATCGCCAAGTGACAAAAAATGGAAATTCATTATATCATGTTGCCTTAGACCAAACTCCATTTTATGGAAATTCGGGAGGTCAAGTTGGTGAAAAAGGGTTCCTTTTTAATAGTAAAGAGAAAATTGAGGTTATAGATACCATAAAAGAAAATAACCTTACAATACACATAATAGAAAACTTGCCAGAGGTTATAGATGCTGAATTTACGGCTGAAGTAAATCTTCGTGAACGTAAAATGTCGGCTGCAAATCATACCGCAACACACCTTTTACAACAGGCCTTGAGGCAGGTGTTGGGTACTCACGTAGAGCAAAAAGGATCTATGGTGGGCCCTCATATCTTTAGGTTCGACTTCTCCCATTTCCAAAAAGTTACAGACGAAGAGATATACGAAGTTGAACGTATCGTAAATAGTAATATAAGGGCAAATTATCCTCTTCAAGAAAATAGATGCGACACCATTGAAAACGCAGCTAAGAGCGGTGCTATGATGCTCTTTGGCGAGAAATATGGTGAGGTGGTTCGTTCTATACGTTTTGGTAGTTCTTTTGAGTTATGTGGAGGTCTTCATGCTGAGCGCACTGGTGATATAGGAATTTTTAAGATTATCGGTGAGGGAGCCATCTCTGCTGGTATACGTCGTATAGAAGCAGTAACTGGAGAAACAGCCGTTGATACTCTTATAGAACTTACCAAAGTTATCAAAGAACTTCAGAAAGTCTTTAATAGTCCTAACGTTGAAAATGCCGTAGAAAAACTCATAAGTGAAAATAGCGAGATGAGTAAAAAGGTAGATGTTTTTACAAAAGAACGTAATGGCATGATGAAGGATAAAATAAAAGAGATGTTAGAAGTTGGAGAGCTTGGATATAGATGGCATATTGGGAATATGGCATTACAGGTGGATGCTCTTAAAGATATTGCTAATGGCTTATATAACGAGCTTGACGACATCATATTTATAAACGGAAGTATCATAGACGAAAAGCCTTCTCTTGTTATAATGTTAGGTAAAAATGTCGTTGCTGCCGGGTTAGACGCAAGAGCTATCGTTAAAGAAGCTGCTAAGGAGATGAACGGTGGCGGTGGCGGACAGCCTAATTTAGCGACTGCAGGAGGCAAAAATGCCTCAAAAGTGGGCGATGCTATTGCTGTTGCTACTACATTAATAAAAGCGGGTTTGAGGAAATATAGGGAGTCTTTATAATGACACAAAGATTTGTAGCTGTTGCTCGTGATGCTGTGCGTCCTACCATAAAGTTAGTGTTGTGGCTTTTAAAGCTGATGCTTCCTATAATGTTGGCTGTCTCTTTGCTTAGCTACTATGGCGTAATGGAATATGTGTCGAGTCTCTTCTCTCCTTTTTTTGAATTTATAGGTTTAGGAGGTGATGCTTCGATAGTCTTCATGACATCTATATGTCTAAATATATATTCAGCTATAGGTGTTATTGCAGGTCTTTCGCTCGACATACGAGAGGTTACAATCCTTGCAACGATGTGCCTTATATCTCATAACATGATTATCGAGACCAAGATACAACAAAAGGCTGGTGCAAATGGGTTTGTCATGGTTTTGTTACGTATCTCAATGTCTCTATTTGCGGCATGGTGTCTTAATTTAGTGTTGCCGGATAAAATAAATAGTGCCCTTGTGATAGAACAAGCCGCCTCTGCTCCACAAAGTTTATTAGAGGTTGTTTCTCAATGGTTTTTTGTATCTTTGCCTCTTGTAATAAAGTTGGTATGTATAATATATTCACTTCATCTGCTTCAAGGTATATTGATAGAATATAAACTCATGCCTCTGCTTACAAAACCGCTTGCTCCGTTGATGAAAATTATGGGATTGCCCGAATCTACAACTCTAACATGGTTGATAGCAAACACTTTAGGTCTCGCTTATGGAGGTGTGGCTATTGTGAATGAGGTCGATAAAGGACTTATAACAAAGCAAGAATCGAAATACCTAAATACAAGCATAGCTATAACACACAGTTTAATTGAAGACACTCTTCTTTTTGTAGCTTTAGGAGTTATGTTATGGTGGACTATATTGCCACGTTTTATATTGTCAATTACGGCGGTATGGGGACAAAAACTATATATGAAGATAAAATACAGATAATATGAGAACAAAAATTAAGGATTTACTACTTATGACCCCTTCGTCACAGGAGATTACCGTTAAGGGTTGGGTTCGTACAAAGAGAGAAAACAAAACTATCGCTTTTATAGCTATTAATGATGGTTCAATAGTGCATAATATTCAAGTTGTTGTCGATGTTCCTAATTTCGATGAGAAGATACTTAAAAATATAACTACCGGAGCTTGCCTTCGTGTGACTGGTGCTTTGGTGGCTTCTGCCGGTTCTGGTCAGCCTGTTGAAATTCAAGCTAAGGAGATAGAGATATACGGAACAGCCGATAATACATATCCTTTACAAAAGAAAGGACACTCACTTGAGTTTTTGCGTGAAATAGCGCATTTGCGTCCTCGAACAAATACTTTTGGAGCAGTGTTACGTATGCGTCATGCTATGTCTTTTGCAATTCATAAATATTTTAATGAACAAGGCTATTGTTATGTGCATACCCCAATAATTACAGGGTCTGACTGTGAAGGTGCCGGTGAGATGTTTAATGTCACAACGCTTGATGTAGCAAATCCTCCACGTACCGAAAATGGAAAGGTAGACTATACTAAAGACTTCTTTGGTAAGTCTTGTAGCTTAACAGTATCTGGACAACTTGAAGGTGAGCTTGCCGCTATGGCTTTGTCTCAAATTTACACCTTTGGACCTACATTCCGTGCTGAAAATTCAAATACCCCACGTCACTTAGCTGAGTTTTGGATGATAGAGCCAGAAGTTGCTTTTCATGATATAAACGACAATATGAACTTGGCAGAAGACTTCTTGAAATACCTCGTTCGTTATGCTCTTGAAAATTGTAAAAGCGACCTTGAATTTCTTAATAATATGTTCGACAAGGAGCTTATTGAAAGGTTGAATTTTGTTGTAAATAACGATTTTAAACGTCTTGCATATACAGAAGCAGTGGAAATACTTATGGCTTCGGGACAACATTTTGAGTTTCCTGTTTCTTGGGGTACAGACCTTCAAAGTGAACACGAACGCTACCTTGTTGAAAAACACTTTAAAAAACCTGTCATCTTGACAGACTATCCAAAAGAGATAAAGTCGTTTTATATGAAACTTAACGATGACGGCAAAACTGTCAGAGCTATGGATGTGCTTTTCCCAAAGATAGGTGAAATAATAGGTGGTTCGGAGAGGGAAGAAAGTTATGAGAAGCTTCTTAAAATGGTTGATGAAAAGGGGGTTCCTCAAAAAGACGTATGGTGGTATCTTGACACACGTCGCTTTGGTAGTGCTCCACATAGTGGTTTCGGCTTAGGTTTCGAGCGTCTCCTTCTATTTGTCACAGGAATGGCAAATATACGTGATGTCATCCCGTTCCCTCGTACACCAAACAATGCAGAATTTTAGATAAAACATATTAGATAAAAGATATAAATTATGTCAACAGTAATAGCCAGCAAGAGGGTAGTAACAACTCGCCATTTGCTTAGAATGAAAGAGTCGGGAGAGAAAATTTCCATGCTC
>JAVVUK010000079.1:0-2046 GCA_036653215.1 Rikenellaceae bacterium | reverse complement strand
CTAAGATACTCGATAAAGCGGGGATAGATGTTATATTGGTTGGGGACTCTGCTGCAAATGTAATTGCAGGTTACACCACTACCGTTCCTATGACCCTTGATAATATGATCTATCATGGCAAGTCTGTTGTGCGTGGCGTAGATAGAGCTATGGTGGTTGTAGATATGCCTTTTGGGTCATATCAAGGTAACCCTATGGAGGCTTTAAACTCAGCTATCCGTATAATGAAAGAGACTGAGGCGGATGCCGTTAAGCTTGAGGGAGGCAAAGAAGTCGTTGAGTCGATAGAACGAATTGTGAGTGCAGGGATCCCAGTAATGGGGCATCTCGGTCTTACCCCACAATCTATAAATGCACTTGGTACATATAGTGTAAGAGCGCAATCGGAAGCGGAGGCTGATAAACTTTTTGAAGATGCAATGCTTCTTGAAAGGGTCGGATGTTTTGGGATAGTGTTAGAGAAAATACCTGCTGACTTAGCTACTAAAGTGGCATCTCAGGTTTCTATTCCTGTCATAGGTATTGGTGCTGGAGGTGGCGTTGATGGTCAAGTCCTTGTGTCTTACGATATGTTAGGTATAAACGATGAGTTTTCTCCACGTTTTTTGCGTCGTTATGCAAATCTTCATAATGTTATAGCCGATGCCTTTGAAAAATATATAGCCGACGTAAAGAGCAACGATTTTCCTAATAAGAATGAACAATATTAACTAAGCTTCTGAAAATAGATTTTTAAAAGTTTCTTAAAGATAACGAATATGAAAAATAAAGTATTATTAATGATCCTCGATGGTTGGGGAAATGGCGATAAGAGCAAATCGGATGTCATTTTTAATGGTCATCCATCATTTATAACATCATTAGAACAAAAATATCCTACTTCACAATTGCTTACTTGTGGAGAAAATGTAGGTCTTCCTGACGGTCAGATGGGTAACTCAGAAGTGGGTCACCTTAACCTTGGTGCTGGACGTGTCGTTTATCAAGATCTTGTTAAGATAAACAAAGCGTGTAAAGATAATTCGATAGCTCAAAATCCTGTTTTCATAAAGGCTCTCGACTATGCAAAGAAAAATAATAAGGCAATTCACTTTATCGGTCTTCTCTCTGACGGAGGAGTTCACTCTTTAGATGCCCACGTATATAAACTTTCAGATGTGGCTCGTGAGGCAGGTATTGAAAATGTGTTTATCCACGCTTTTACAGACGGACGTGACACAGACCCTCGTAGTGGAAAAGGATATATAGCCTCTCTTGAAAAGCATATCTCTAAGTCAGGTGCTAAACTTGCTTCTGTCATAGGACGTTACTATGCTATGGATAGAGATAAACGTTGGGAACGTGTAAAAATAGCTTACGACCTTTTAGTTAAAGGTATCGGTAAACATTCTAAAGACATATCCGCTTCTTTTGATGAGTCGTATGCCGAAGGTAAGACAGACGAATTTATCGATCCTATTGTCATGGTAGACAATACAGATAAGCCTATTGGTGTTATTTCAGATGGGGATGTAGTATTCTCGTTCAACTATCGTTCAGATCGTGGTCGTGAGATCACTATGGTGCTTGCAGAAGAAAATATCGATGGCATGAAAGTTATTCCAAACATACATTATCTTACTATGACTCCTTATGACGATGGTTTTAAGAATGTAAATGTAGTTTACGATAAGGATAATATACAAAACACATTAGGAGAGACAATTGCTAAGGCAGGACTGTCACAGCTTCATATTGCTGAAACAGAGAAATATGCGCACGTAACATTCTTCTTTAATGGAGGACGTGAAGAGCCTTTTAAAAATGAACATAGAGTGCTTGTTCCATCGCCTAAGGTTGCAACATACGACTTGCAACCGGAGATGTCCGCTTTCCAAGTGCGTGATGCAATAATTCAAGAGATGAGAACTTCAAAGCCCGATTTTATATGTCTTAACTATGCAAATGGTGATATGGTTGGACATACAGGTGTCTATGACGCTATTCTAAAGGCTGTGAAGACCATCGACGAGTGTGTCAAAGACACTGTAAAGGTAGCACGAGAAG
>JAVVUK010000078.1:0-7373 GCA_036653215.1 Rikenellaceae bacterium | reverse complement strand
AGGTAGGGTGGGCATCGGCAAATGGAGGTCTTACGACATGGATTAATCTACCCGGAGATGCACGTGAAAATTACGTTCCTCGTATGGAATTTATTCCCGAAAGTAACGAGTTATTTATCCAACAGATGAATCGTGAGCAAAACACAAATAGAGTATGGATTAACGACATAGAAACAGGGAAGTTAGAAAATATATTTACAGATACCGACAAAGCATGGCTCGACACAAACGATAATGTACAATGGTCGTTAGATAAGAAATATTTTACATGGGAGAGCGATCGTGACAACTGGAAACACGTATATTTCATCTCTCGCTCAGGGAAAGATATAAAACGTATCACAAACGGCAATTTCGACATCATGCAACAAGCAGGTATAGACATGAAAAATGGGTATCTATATTATCTAACAACTATGGATAACTTCACCGAACGTTACCTATATCGCTCTAAGCTAAACGGCAAAGGCGGAGCAGAGCTTGTTTCCGACCCTCTTCAAAAGGGAAATCACTTTTACAGCATATCTCCAAATGGACATTGGGCTCTTCATACATTCAGCTCCGACACCATACCTCCCATATATGAAATGGTATCTTTACCAAAAGGGAACGTGGTACGTACTATTGAAGACAACAAAGCCGCAAAAGCAAGCTATAAAACTATGTGTCTTTCGCCTAAAGAGTTTGTTAGGGTTGACATAGGAGAAGTAGTCCTTGACGCTTGGATCGTGAAACCTCGTAACTTCGATCCTTCATTAAAATACCCTGTCATAGTCGAGGTCTATGGCGAACCGGGAACAGCGATGGTTCAAAATCGTTGGAGCGGAGGTAATTTATGGCAACAAAAAATGGCAGACAACGGATATATAGTGGTCAGCATAGACAATCGTGGTGTGGGACTTCCTCGTGGTAGGGAATGGCGTAAATGTATATACGGATCTGTTGGCATACTGGCAGCTCAAGACCAAGCAGATGCCGTTAGGAAGATGTTATCGACATACGATTATATGGACTCCGATCGTGTTGGTGTCACAGGATGGAGCGGCGGCGGATCGATGACTCTTCATGCTATGTTCCGCTTCCCTGAGCTTTACAAGACAGGCATAGCAATAGCAGCAGTGTCAGACCAAAGGTTATACGACACCATATATCAAGAGAGATATATGGGAACACCACAAAAAAACGACGAAGGATATAACAAAGCAGCACCTATAACATATGCCGCAGGGCTAAAAGGGAACCTTCTTATAGTTCATGGCACAGCGGACGATAATGTGCATTATCAAAGTTTTGAGAAGGTTGTCAATAGACTCGTATCACTGAAAAAGCCTTTTTCAACTATGGTATACCCTATGTGTAGTCATATGCTTTATGAGAGAGAAAACACAACATACCACCTAAGAATGACACAAGAAAATTATTGGAAACAAAACCTTACACCCGGAGGAGTAAAAAAATAAAATGAAGAGAATAGTTATCACATTATTTATGATTGTGCTTTTTGGGACAGCCTCAGCACAACAAAGTCCAAACTATGCCTTAGCAGAACGTTTCACCCCTACCAAGATCAAAAAAATGGTCTTTGATAAGAGCGTAGCCCCACAATGGCTCAAAAAGGGAGATCTCTTTTGGTATAGCTTCCAAACACCAAAGAGCACAAAATGGTATCTTGTAGATCCTGCAAAAAGAAGCAAACGAGAACTTTTCGATAATGCCGAATTAGCACGTCAGCTAACCATTCTCACAAAGACCCCTTTTGACGCAGCACACCTACCAATAGAAAATATACGTTTTAACGACGAGGTGACAAAACTTACCTTTGAGGTGAAAAACACCTTCTATCGTGAAAACACTAAAGACACAGTAAAAGGAAAACGAGATAGCGAAAAAGGCGATGTCTTCTACTTCTCTTACGACCTTGCCTCACGTCACATAGCAAGATTAAAAAATTATAATGCTCCTAAGATGTCACCAAAATGGGCATCTGTGTCTCCAGACGGAAAGACAGTGGTCTTCGCACGTAGCAATAACCTTTACTATATGGATCGTGCAAACTACAACAAAGCCCTCATAGATGAGAAAGATAGCACCATCGTGGAAACAGCAATAACAACAGACGGAGTTGAAGATTACGGATATGGAGAGAGCAACGACTATAAAGATAATGTTACAATAGAAAAGGAGAAAAAAGATAGAAAACCTTCTTATGTGGTATGGTCTCCCGACTCTAAACATTTCGCCCTTGTGCGTTATGACAGCCGTCTGACACGTAAGTTATGGGTCATAAATCCTCTTGCCTCACCTCGCCCCACCCTTGAAGCTTATTCTTACCTCATGCCGGGAGAAGACAGAGCAACACAAGAACATCTTTTCGTCTTTGACAATGCTACAAAAAAAGGACATCAAGTTGATGTATCTCTATTTAAAGACCAAACGACATATATAAACACTGTCGATAAGCTAAAGAGGAACTCTCAAGACACCATACAACCGACCATCTGGAGAGGTGACAACAGCACTATATACCTCACACGTACCTCTCGTGACATAAAGAGAATAGACATAGCGAAGATAGACATCCCTACCCTCAAGACAACTTCCATAGTGCGTGACAGCATGAATGTCTCAATAGAAACTCGTGACATACGTGTCTTAGGCTCCGGCAAAGAAGTAATAGTATGGTCAGAGCGTGACGGATGGGGTCATTTTTACCTATACGGCAGCGATGGGAAATTGAAAAACCAAATTACAAAAGGAGAGATCCATGTGGAGGATATAGCAGGCATAGATGAGGCTTCTCGTGTACTATATTTCATCGCTAATGGAGGCATAAAAGGGCAAAATCCTTATTATGAACATCTGTGGAGAGTCAACTTCGACGGTACAGGCATGAAATGTTTAAATGAGGGTAACTTTGACAACATAACAAAGATGGGCGACACAAATCGCTTTTTCGTAAGTTCATACTCACGAGTAAACACCATACCCACATCGGCACTCTATGACAACTTCGGCAAGAAATTAATGGAGCTTGAAAAGGCAGACCTATCGCTACTCTTTGAGGCAGGTTACAAATTCCCAGAACCTTTTACCGTAAAGGCAGCAGACGGCATAACAGACCTCTATGGCGTTATGTATAAACCCTTTGACTTCGATTCCACAAAGGTATACCCTATTATAGAATATGTGTATCCAGGACCACAAACAGAGGCTGTAAACGCCTATTTCTCATCAAGCATGACTCGTGTTGACGAGTTGGCACAGCTTGGTTTTATCGTTATCACCGTTGGTAACAGAGGAGGCAGCCCTCAACGCTCGAAGTGGTATCATACATATGGATATGGCAACTTACGTGACTATGGGCTTGCCGATAAGAAACGTGCCATTGAGATCCTTGCTGCACGTCATAAATTTATAGACATCTCACGTGTGGGGATACACGGACACTCAGGTGGTGGATTTATGAGCACAGCGGCGATGCTCAAATACCCCGATTTCTTCAAGGGGGCTGTATCTTGTGCCGGAAACCATGATAATAACATATATAACAATTGGTGGAGCGAAAAGCATCATGGCGTGCGTGAAGAAGTCTCTGACAAGGGAGACACCACTTTCGTATACGACATATCTACAAACCCGGAAATTGCGAAGAACCTAAAAGGGAAACTTATGCTTGTACATGGAGTGGTAGACGATAATGTGCATATCGCAAATACATATCGTGTTGCCGAAGCGCTCATAAACGCACAAAAGCGTTTCGAGATAGTAATCTTACCAAGTGAAAATCACGGATTTGCAGGCAAAGATAATTACTTCTTCTGGCGCATGGCGGACTTCTTTACCCAAAACTTAATGGGAGAGAGTCACCGAGACTCGACACACATCCCAGAACTTAGCGAATAGGTGATACTCAAATTCTTTAAAAGACTCTTCCTCTCAATTAGAGAGCTTCTATATCCTCCTATATGTCGGATATGTGGAAAGCGACTTCTTGAGAGGGAGAGTTTCTTATGTGGCGACTGCCTTGCAGATATGCCACTCACCATGCAGATAGACTATCCCTACAACAACTTCATGCACAAGAAGTTTGAAGACTTAGGCATAGAGCGTGCTTGTTGCTACTTCTCATATCAGAAAAGCAACCGTTATCCAAATATCATAAAAGAGATAAAGTTCGGTCGTGACAAATCCCTCGCCATTTATATGGGTAATATCTTTGGAGATATGATAAAGAGCTCCTACGAATTTGAAGATATCGATTTTGTAGTTCCCATCCCTCTGCACCACCGAAGACTAAGACAGAGAGGATATAACCAATCTGATCTTATAGGAAAAGGCATCGCCACAGCACTTGGCGTTCCCCTCATCACCAATGCTGTAAAAAGAGTGAAGAGCACCAAGCCTCAGTCGTCACTCCTACACAATTACGACCGTAAGGATAACATGAGAGGTGCTTTTGAAGTGATAGACTCTTCCATCTTCTCAGACAAGCATATCTTGATTGTAGACGATGTATCCACAACAGGCGAGACCATAAGCGCCTTCGTGAAAACTCTCCGCAAGAGGTATAAGCACATAAACATCAACGTGGCAACCCTCTCTGCCACAAAAGGATGCTGAGCAGAAATAAAACGCTAAAATCCCAAAAGTATATAAAAATAGAGATAATAAAACCATTGTTTTATTATCTCTATTTTTATAAATAATTTGATAGATGACATCTTAAACTATAACGCCACCATTCACGATTTCACTTTTTTAGTAGCCCATGCCACCCATCGGAGGCATACCTCCACCACCTGCTGGAGCTTCTTCTTTCTTATCTACAAGCACACATTCTGTTGTTAAGAACATGGCAGCAATAGAAGCGGCATTTTCAAGTGCCACACGAGCCACTTTTGTAGGATCTATGATACCTGCCTTAAGCATATTTTCATACACCCCAGTACGAGCGTTATAGCCAAAGTCACCTTTGCCCTCACGTACCTTTTGCACCACGACAGAACCCTCACCACCTGCATTTTTAACTATCTGACGCAACGGCTCTTCAATAGCACGTTTGATGATGTTGATACCTGTATTCTCATCTTCATTATCACCACGTAACTTCTCAAGCTTTTCAATAGCACGGATGTAAGCTATGCCACCTCCGGGTATTATGCCTTCTTCAACAGCAGCACGTGTTGCAGCAAGAGCATCGTCCACCCTCGCCTTCTTCTCTTTCATCTCAACCTCAGTTGTAGCACCTACATAAAGGACAGCCACGCCACCTGCAAGCTTAGCAAGACGTTCCATAAGTTTCTCCTTATCATAGTCTGATGTTGAAGCTTCGATCATAGAACGGATCTGTGCCACACGCTCATTTATAGCTGTTTTATTACCACCACCATCAACGATAGTTGTATTTTCCTTATTTATAGTAACCTTATCTGCTTTACCAAGCATCTCTATAGTAGCTTGTTCAAGAGTTATACCTACCTCCTCAGAGATCACTGTTGCCCCTGTTAAGGTAGCTATATCTTGAAGCATCTCCTTACGGCGATCGCCAAAGCCCGGAGCTTTCACAGCAGCAATTTTTAACGTGCCACGTAATTTATTAACCACCAAAGTAGTAAGAGCCTCGCCCTCCACATCTTCAGCAATTATAAGAAGAGAACCTCCGTTTTTTGCTATTGGCTCTAATATAGGAAGAAGATCTTTCATTGAAGCTATCTTCTTGTCTGTTATAAGGATAGAAGGCTTTTCTAAGATTGTCTCCATCTTCTCTGTGTCTGTAACAAAGTAAGAAGAAAGGTATCCACGATCAAACTGCATCCCCTCAACCACATCGACATAGGTATCTGTACCCTTAGCCTCTTCAACGGTTATGACACCCTCCGTTTTCACTTTGCTCATCGCCTCAGCAATAAGTTTCCCTATGTAATTATCGTTATTTGCAGATATTGTAGCCACCTGTTCGATCTTAGATATATCTTTCCCTACTGTCTGACTTGTCTTCTTTAGGGAAGCGACAACTTCGAGTACCGCTTTGTCGATACCACGTTTCAGATCCATTGGATTTGCACCTGCAGTAACGTTTTTTATACCAACACTAATTATCGCCTGTGCAAGCACAGTAGCTGTTGTTGTACCATCACCAGCATCATCGGCAGTCTTTGAAGCCACCTCTTTCACCATTTGGGCACCTACGTTAGCAAATATGTCTTCAAGATCTATCTCTTTCGCCACAGACACACCGTCTTTGGTGATATGAGGCGAACCATATGATTTCCCTATAACCACATTACGACCCTTAGGTCCTAATGTAACTTTCACTGCGTCAGCAAGAATATCCACGCCAGCCTTAAGGCTTTCTCTTGCTTCGATATTAAATTTTATCTCTTTTGCCATAACATTTTTAATTAAAATTATTTAATGGTAGCAAGTATATCTGTCTGTCTCATGATAAGCAGATCTTTGCCATCTACGGTTACTTCGGTGCCCGAATATTTACCATAAAGCACCTTATCACCTACTTTTACCTCCATAGATATATCTTTAGTACCGGGACCTACCGCCAATACCACACCCTCTAAAGGTTTTTCTTTGTTTGTGTCCGGGATAATCAATCCACCAGCTGTCTTTTGCTCAATTGCCTTAGGTTCAACAACGACCCTGTCAGCTAAAGGTTTAATGTTCATAGTCTATAATTTATTTTGTTTGTTTTATATGTTTTGTTTGTATCAAACACTCTTTATCACTCTATCATCTTTTATGCCAAGCCTCGTTTGTCACATTTAAGGTGACATATTGCAATATCAATCTGACAAAGTGACACAAAGATAGGTATTTTATATATTTTTCGTGTAAAATTTGGTAGATAAAAAAATAGTCTATATATTTGCACTCGTTAAAAAGCTGTTAATAATGCGGAACTTGCCAAGAAATCTGTTTTCGAGGCAAAGAAACACTTTTGATAGTTCATGACAATTAGTAATAGATTAGGTTTTTTCAGGACAGCAAGAGCAGCGACAACGGAAGTTTACTTACCGTAAATAACCAAGTCGTGGACTCGCTATCTGACTAAAGCTAAAAGAAGCGATCTAAATCAGATTTTTTTAGGCAGCAAGAGCGAAGACGCAGGGAGTTTACTCCTGTAAATGACCAAGTCTAAGACTCGAAGCTAACAACAAAAAAGCCATTTAGTTCAAATAAAAAAGAAGCGATCTAAATCAGATTTTTTTAGGCAGCAAGAGCGAAGACGCAGGGAGTTTACTCCTGTAAATGACCAAGTCTAAGACTCGAAGCTAACAACAAAAAAGCCATTTAGTTCAAATAAAAAAGAAGCGATCTAAATCAGATTTTTTTAGGCAGCAAGAGCGAAGACGCAGGGA